>NZ_JAGWCT010000154.1:0-7051 GCF_020657815.1 Clostridioides sp. ZZV15-6597
ATGAAAAAGTTATTATCTTTACTTATACACCTTTCTTCTTTTCTAGCACTTAAATATTCTTTTTTAATTACTAGCACATCATAGTTTGATTTAAAACTTACTATTTTCTTTTTTAGATAGAATAGATTTTTTACTCCACATATATTCCATCAGCATCAATTCCCCTCTGTGCAGTTTCTCTACTACCTCTTGTTGCTCCATTTTATGTCACTTCCTCAAATTCAATCTAGCTTAAATTAATAATAGGAGCTTTTTTATACAAAAACTACAGGTAAATTTTTCTATATACTCTACATTTTTAGATTATTTTTTCTAAAATAAAACGACATTCATATTTATAAATTTATTCAATTTTCAAATTTTCAAACAATGATGTTGAATAATAACTGATTTCGTTGTATTATTAAATTGTAGAATAAAACTAAATCGGCAAAACTAGAGAAATTTAGTGACGCAAAGCTATAGGGACTAAGACTTGTAAAATATCTTATAAGTTATGTCAGCCAGTTGCCAAAAAGATATTGTTCTTTTTGTTTTTATGAAAGTTTTTTAGGGGGATAATAATATATGTTTAGAGATAAAATGGATAGATGTACACATATGTTAACTGCTTATATTGGTAGTTCATATGATTATTGTGATTTTATAGATACACAATTAGATGATTTTATACTAGAGTACGGAGAAAATGTAGTAGAAAATTGCTTACATCAAGTGATGGTATTGGTAAGTAAGTATAATTAAATAGATTTTGTTTTCTAGAAGAACCCTTTTTAGTTTTATCTACATTTATATTAATATATAGTAATACAAAACTCTTAAATATATTTTTAATATTAAGAATAACCAAAAATGTTAACTAAAAAATACAATTACATAGACATTTCTATTAATCTATGATACAATAGTATTTGTGGTAATACACAATTAAATCAAGTATATCTTGATACAGGTTAATAGGAGTATTTTTAATGAATAATGGAATAGTGAAATGGTTTAATAATGAAAAAGGATTTGGTTTTATATCAATGGAAGGTGGAGATGATGTATTTGCTCATTTCTCAGCTATACAAACTTCAGGATTTAAATCATTAGAAGAAGGTCAACAAGTAAGCTTTGATATAGTTAAAGGTGCTAGAGGTCCTCAAGCAGAAAATATAACTATATTATAATATATAGATTTTTCGGGAAAGACTCTTTTGAGGGTCTTTTTTTATTGCTAGTATATATAAGATAATTATTAATCCTTATTTCTGAACCTCTATATAAAAAAGGAGTACTATTTTTTGTACTCCTTTTTTATAAATTTTATTTTTTTATATAGATTAAGATTACTGTATTTTCTTAATCTTCCAAATTGTTAATTTGACTTAAAATTATAAATTGGTTTCAATATATTAATTATGTCAACTGTTTCTCTTATATTTTCTACAATCTCATCAATTGGCTTATACGCTTGAGGTGCTTCATCAATGGTTTTAATATTTACACTCGTTGTAAATATATTTTTCATAGATTCTTCATAATCTTTCATATTTATACTTCTTTTGGCTTCTCCTCTTGAAAGTATACGTCCTGCTCCATGAGGTGCAGAATTAATCCAATCTAAATTTCCTTTTCCTACTCCCAAAATAACACCATCTCTCATATTTATAGGAATCAATAACTTTCTTCCTTCATATGATGCTATAGCTCCTTTTCTTAGTATTCTGTTTTCAATTTCTATATAATTATGTATAGTTTGAAAATGGTATAAATCATTGAATTTAAGACCTATACATTCTTCAATTATTCTTTTAGCCATTGTATTTCTGTTTAATTCAGCATATTTTTGTATAATATCCATATCATGAAGATAATCTTCCATCAATTTGCCTTCTAAATAACATAAATCTTTTGGTATTTTAGGAGTAAAGTTATGTTCTTTTTTAAGCGATATCAATGCATCCTGAATTTCTTCTTCTCTATTTTCCTTTTTGTACTGCTCAACAAGTCTTTTACTATCTTCCTCAAAATTATTACTAATTCTAATATAGTAATCATAAGCTTTTTTTTGGTAGTATTTTGCTACCCTATTACCAAGATTTCTACTACCAGAGTGTATTATTAAATATTTATTTTTTTCACTATCTTCATTTAACTCAATAAAATGATTTCCCCCTCCAAGGCTTCCAATAGCTCGATTATATTCCTCTGTAGCTTTTCCTATGCCTTTTATACAATATAGTGATTCTATCTCTTTTTTATAGTTTGCTTTACTATATTTGTTTATATTAAATCCATGAGGTATTTTTTTTCTTATAAAATCATCTATCTGCTTTAAATCCAAATCAACTTTACCCAGATTTACACATATAACCCCACACCCTATATCTACTCCAACAAGATTTGGAACGATTTTATCTTGTATTGTCATTACAGTACCTATTACACAGCCAGAACCTGCATGACAATCTGGCATTATTCTTATCTTAGATTTTGTTGTAAATTCCTGATTACATAATTCTATTATTTGACTTATTGTTGTACTGTCTACATTATCTGTAAATATTTTTGCTTTATTGTATTTCCCTTGAATCTCTAACACTAATACCACATCCTTCTAAACTATATATTAAATTTTATATCATATGCCGTTAAAAAATATATTCAAATAAATTTTATATAAAAAATAATAACAAAAATATTACTTTTATTTTTATATAATCAAATTTATAATGTATTAAAAATAACATAAAAATGTCCATCTTTCAATATATATACTTTTCTTATGTGATATTATTATAGATTTCAAGCTTTTATTCATTTAAACATATTCATCATTTTTTTACTATTTTTGTAAAACTAATCCCATAGTCATACTATCATCAGAATATACTTCACCTTTGACATTATTAAAAAATTCAATAGATTTAAAACCAATATCTTTAATTTCTGCTAAAAAACTCTCTTTTGAAAAGTATTTATTCCAAATATAAAATACATTTTCATTTCCTTCTGTTATAACAAGAGTTTGTTCTAATGTATTGTAATCACTATATTTGCAATTATCTTGTATACACACATATCTTTCACTACTCCAAAATCCTCCTTTTTCATTTATTTCCCATGTTTTAACTTCTTTAAAATCATTGTATTTATTTACTGTAAATACATCTAATATCAACTTTCCTCCAGGTTTTAAACTTTTGTAAATATTCTCCATTAATAGACGTCTGCTTTTAGTTGATAAAGCTCCATAATCACAATAAATTAAAGTAGCTATATCAAATTCTTCACTGTAATTCATATTTAAATAACTTTGAAATAAATATGTTACATTTAGATTTTTCTCTTCATTTCTACTTTGTGCATAATTAATAGAGCGCTTTGAAAAATCAATCCCAGTTACTTTATAACCTTTCTGTGCAAATCTTTCTGCATATAGTCCTGGTCCACATCCTAAATCAATTAAATTTGGATACTTATCTGGAGATGCAACTTTAACTATCCAATCTACAGAATCATTAATAAAGTCTAGACTTCTACTTGCTCCTTCAAAATCAACATCTAAATGCGCTTTTAATAACTGTTTTGAGATATATTCATCATCCCAAAAATTAACTTTACTTTCCTTATAAAGTTCTGGTCTTTCTAAATACATACATAATTTGTTTAACAAAACATACCACTCCTTAAAGTTTATTTATAAAACAAAAAAACCACAGATTTTACTCTGTGGTTTAACTTCAAAAAGATGAATTTAAATAAGAGTAAAATAGAACCAAATATTTTTAAGCACAACAATAAAACTATCGCTTTATTTTGTTTACTTATTAAATTTGATTTTATCTACTCTTTTCCAGCAATACTTACATCAACGATTTTATGATATCAAGTACGCCGAACAACATCATCCTTTCATATTTTTATTTTATAGATACATTATATATTTATTATATTTATTTGTCAATGAATTTTGGTTTAGATAATTTATAATAGTCAATTTAGAAGTAGCTTATTATATCTAAAATTAATCAAAAAAAGATAACTGAATATCACCTGAATGTTTTAATTTTTCTTTCATTATTTTGGCATAACTACTTGATAAAGAGTACTTATTTCTAAGTTGATTGACCATTTTATAAAGTTGGTTTTTATATTCTTTATTTGCTGAACCTGTACTATATAGTATTGATAATTTATCAAATAAATCAGGAAATTCTTTTTTAATGAAGTCAAAAAAAACACCTCTAGTTACACCTCTTAAATACAAAGTTCCAGGTAACACATAGTGTACATTACTTTCTTTTGCGTATCTAAACAATGAATTTATATTATCAAAATTATCTGTAATATAAGGTATAATTGGCATAATATGAAGACCAACTGAAGCGTTAGTTTTTCTAAATTCCTTTAACATTTTAAATCTTCTCATTGAATCTACTCCATTCGGTTCAATGAGCTTTTGTGTCTTTTCATCTACTGTTGTAATTGTAGAAGCTATGTTAATATATGTAATTCTAGATAATTTATCAATCAAATCATAATCTCTTAAAATTAAATCTGATTTTGTAGAAATAATCGCTGGGGTTTTATATTTAATTAATAGATTCAATATTTCTGGCATAATCTTATACTCAGCTTCTATAGGCTGATAGCTATCTGTCACTCCCCCTATATTAATTACTTCTCTATTCCATTTACTACTACTCAATTGTTTTTCAAGTTTTTCTATTATATTTGTTTTTACATAAATTTCTTCAAAGTAATTACCAGAATTCATATACTTATGTGAATAGATAGCATAACAATATTTACATGCATGTTCGCAACCACGATAAATATTTAAATCCCATTTATACGGCATACTTCTTTTTAGTTTATTACAAGCAGTTTCACAATTTATTGGAGTATATTTTACTTTATTATACAAACAATCACCTCTTTACATCTAATCATACCATAATATTAAATTATAGTAATTAAAGTAAGCTATTACCATACCATAAGTCATAGTCAGCACCGTATTTACAAAGTAATATATTCCATTCATTCATGGATATTCCTCCACACATTGCTTTTTCTTCTAAATTATATAGACATTGTTTTAAATATACTTCATTATGCCAATCTCTATATAAAGTTTCTAAATTTAGATTATGTAATACAGATACATCCATTGAAAAATTGTTATTATTCCATTTTAGCATTTCTATAAACTTAGTTTCATTAGGTCTATAAGCCCTTTTCACCATTTCATCATGTATAACTTTTGCATAAAATTTAAATTCATCTATACTATAATTTAATACTTTATTTACTAATAGATGATTTGGAGTACCTTTTTTCTCTATAGAACCTTTTATAGCGAATAGTTCTCTCCATTGACTTACTAATTGATTTTTAGGTAATACATCAATTAAATCCTTATGCCATAATCTCATAATTTAACTCCTCACTATAAAATATTCTCTAAATTTAGTACTTAAATTACATTATAGTTTCACACGTTCAATAATTTTATCTGTAAAAACTATGCCATTCAAATGGTCTATCTCATGACAAAGACATTTTGCCATGAGCCCTGAGCCTTTAATTGTTATTTTCTCGCCATTCTCATTTAAAGCTTGAACTGTGACTTTTTTAGGTCTTTTTAATTTTCCCCATACATCAGGAAAACTTAAACAACCTTCAACAACAATTTGCTCTCCTTCTTCTTTAATAATTTCAGGATTAACAAGTTTAATAAGTCCCTCTCCTAAATCTATAACAACTAAGCGTTTTAGTATTCCTACTTGGCATCCAGCTAAACCCCCACCATTTGGCGTGTTGTACATCGTTTCTGCCATATCATTTAATAGGTCTCTTATCTTATTATCTACTTTTTCTACATTCTTACTCTTTTTTCTTAAAATTTCATCGTCAAAAGTTCTAATCTCTCTTAGAGCCATAATATTCACCCCTACTTATCTGAGCTCTTGATTTTCTCTCACTCTCTTCAAATAAAAATATATTTTCAATTGGTTCATTAAAAACTCTTGAAATATCATATGCTAACCATATTGAAGGTTCATTTTTACCAGTCTCTATAGCATTTATAGCCTGCCTAGATGTTCCTACTAATTCTCCTAGTTGTTCTTGCGTTAACCCCAATTTTTCTCTTAATACCTTGATTTTATTTTTCATATATACTCCATTCATGTAATGTTAACCTTACATTTAAACTGTAACATTTTCCAATTTTTATGTCAAGTCAACCTTACATTTATTTTAATAATCTATTTAACTAGATATTTTTTTATTGAATTTTTTAAGTAATAAAACAATCCAAATTAATGATACAATAAATGAGATAAAAATATATATGTAGTTACTATCCTTAAATGCCTTTGCTAACCAAAATGATGGTAAGAAAAATAAAATATACTGTATTTTATTTAAAATAAAAAATGGTGCTGGAATACCTAACATAAAAAGACCTGATAACTTTGTAAGTGCCATACCTTCTAATTTATTTGATGATAAAGAAGTTATTAATATTGATATAATAATTCCTTGCATCAAAGCTACTAAAGAAATTGCTAAATTTAATAAAAAAGAAATTTTAGTTAGCGAAAAAGTTAATAATAAAATTACTGTAATGACAAATGCTAAGATAGCTGGTATTCCAAGTCTTGAAATAAGATAACCACTTTTTCCAATAGGAGTGATTATCAAGTGCTTTGAAATATTATCATCAATTTCTCCTAACATAACCATAGTAGAAGCAAAAAAGAACATAAAAGGTGTTATGAAAGCTAAAAGCAAGTCAAATACTAAAAAATATGGTTCTAAAGTTAATTGATAATAAGAGCTATCAATTAATATATTCTGAATTAATGGTATTCCAAATTTTATAAGACCTCCACATAATATTGGAGAAATGCATACTACAAAAAGCATAGCATCACATTTTATTTGCTCAAATTCTTGTCTAAAAGCATTAATAATTTTTATCATAACTTTATGCCACCTACCTTTTTCCAAATACTACAAACAAAATAATATGTTATAAAATAAACTATTATAG
>NZ_JAGWCT010000155.1:0-6625 GCF_020657815.1 Clostridioides sp. ZZV15-6597
GAATCTTTTAGTGATTCATCAGAAACAATATCTTGTATCATATCACTTACATCAGATTTTCCAGTAATGTCTATTTTGCTATTTAGTTCCAGCACATTAACCCAGTCTGGAGTTTTAGTTTCAATTGCCATGATTAATTCCTCCTTTTAAAATTTAAATTATTTGTATATACAGGAAGAAGTGTATTTTTACTATAATCATAATAAATCTATATTTGTTTATGACATTTGAGATAATCGTTATCATTAGAATACTTTATTTTTGCTAATTAATAGAGCTGTTCTTTTTAGTCTTATTACTACTAAAAAATTAATCTGTGAAATCATATAAAATATACTAAATAGATTCAATATTGTATGCCAAATAAGCTGATAGATTTTATCTTCTCATAGTCACACATTTCCTGTAACTCCTATACTAGCATTAAAATTCATCTTATCAGTAGTTGATTTGTTTATAAATTGTTTGTATTTTGTCCATATTTTATTTATATTTAGTTTATAAATCATTTATAATTTACTTATTTTATAAAATTATTAGTTAGTTTATTAAAAGTTAGTACTTCTATTTATGATATGATAATAAAATATGAGTACTAATGTTATGGATAGAAAATCTTTAGAAATATTATTAAAATTAGATAATAGTATTAAAATTAGCAACAGACTTGATATAATTGACAATAAGCTTGATGTGACTGATTACAGACTTGATACAACTCAAAATGATATTATATAAATTAACTTGGATGAAAAACTAATTTTCAAATCTAGCAATTATATACAACAAAAAACTGTAAGTAAATTTGTTTTACACAAATCTACTTACAGCCTCTAAATGGTAGAATACTTTTAGTCTACTATTTATTTTATCTAGATTGTTCTAGAGTCACTCAATCAATAAAATTTAGAGAATCTAACGCTCCTAAAAATACCTCTTACCTACACTGACTTACCCATTTCATATGCCTGTTTCATTGCCTCACTTCCCTTAATATCACCTACATGCCAAGCCCCTACACCATATACTATACCCTTTTCCTTAGCGCCGTTTAGACATGATGTGAATCCTCTGAATCCTTCTAAGGTTCTTTCCATAGCTTGCTCACTATTGTCTGCTGCGGCAACAATGAAATAAAACTCTTTTCCAGAAATTTCAGTGTATCTCGAACAAGTTCTATCAATCATAGTTTTCATTTGTGCATTCATAGTATAAAAATAAACTGGAGTTGCCAAAACAATAACATCTGCTTTAATCATTTTTTCAAGAATTTCTTCCATGTCATCTTTTTGTGGGCAACTTCCACCTTTCTCATAACAGACTCCGCATCCTACACAATAATTAACTTCCTTATCTTTCAAAAATATTTTTTCTACTTTATTTTTAGATTCCAATGCCCCTTGCATAAATTGGTCACATAGTAAATCAGAATTCCCACCTTTTCTAGGGCTTGCAGATAGTACAAGTACACTTTTATTCATAAGACAATACCTCCGTTCTTTGACTCTCACTATTATTCTTTAATGTTTTTTCTTTTTCAATAACTTTATCCTCATATCCATCAATCTTACTATTTAATCGTTCTAAAGTTTTCTGCATATCTTCTATTCTTCTAGAAAGCTGATTTCGTTGTTCTATTAAAAGGTCTTTTCTCGCTTTTATAGTTTCATTCCCTTTTTGAAACATAGTTACATACTCAATCAATGTCTCAATGGAAAGCCCTGCACTTCTCATACATTTGATGAAATTAACCCACTCACAATCTTTTTCTGTAAAAGACCTAATTCCACTTTTGTTTCTACTTACAGGTGGTATTAAGCCAATTCGTTCATAATATCGTAAAGTATCTGCTGAAAGTTCGTATTTTTTACTCACTTCTGAAATTGTCACACAAATCCTCCTCCTTTCTTGATAGTGTATAATTTAAAATTCGATTAAACAGTTTGACTGACATTTCATCAATTTCAACTTTTCTATATATCATTAATTATTTTACTTATATTTCATTAACTTCAATTTTTCCGTATAACATTAATTATTTTATGGTAACAATTATTTTTCAAAAATTTCTGCTACATTCTTTAAAGAGTCTACAATTTTAATGTGTTGTGGACAATTTTTTTCACACTGTTTACATCCAATACAATCTGACGCTTTTCCATAAGTTTTAGTGTAGTTATTATAGTAAACCATTTGTGTTGAAAATCCAGTATTAAGAGCTTGCTTTTCTGCATTATATAAAGCAAAATAGTTTGGAATAGCAATATTTTTTGGACATCCTTCTACACAATATTGGCAAGCAGTACATGGAACTGCAATTGCTTCATTTATAATTTCTACTGCTTCATCTATAACATCATATTCTTTCTGTACAAATGGTTCAAAATTTTGCATATATCCTGTGTTATCTAATAGTTGTTCCATATTTGACATTCCACTTAAAACCATCATGACATTATCTTTACTTGCTGCAAAACGAATTGCCCATGATGGCACTGACATATCTGGATTGTAATCATTAAATAATTTTTCGGCTCTTTCTGGTATTTTTGCTAGTGTACCACCTTTTACTGGTTCCATAACGATAACAGGTTTATTGTGTTTTGTTGCTACTTCATAACATTTTCTAGATTGTATGCTTTCATTATCCCAATCCAAATAGTTAATCTGTAACTGAACAAAATCTACTTCTGGATGTTCATTCAATACTTTGTCTAATAGTTCTGCACTATCATGAAAAGAAAAACCAATATTTTTTATTTTTCCTTCTTTTTTCTTTTCTTCAATAAACTTAAAGCTGTCAAATTTCTTGGCTACCTCATAATGTGATACACCTATATTATGTAAAAGATAATAATCAAAATAATCTACACCACATTTTTCTAACTGTTCATTAAAAATAGACTCCTGCTCTTCTTTTGCTTTCAAAGCCATTAGTGGTAGTTTTGTAGCTACAGTAAAACTTTCTCTTTTATGTCTCTTTACTAGAGATTCTCTAAGTGCTATTTCACTTTTACCCATATGGTATACATATGCTGTATCAAAATATGTAAATCCTCTCTCTAAAAAAGTATCAACCATCTTATTTAAGTAATCCATATCAATACTTGTAGCATCATTTTCATCTTTTACTGGTAAACGCATTAATCCAAATCCTAATTTTTTTTGTTCCATTGTCCTGCTTCCCCCTTTAAGTATTCTCTACTTTAACTTGTTCTTTTAAATACTTATAAACTTTCTATAATTATACTTTACTACTTAGAGTTAACTTCAAGTCAATAGTTTTTTTATTTTTTAATTAAATACTATGAAAATTTATCAAGAAATTTCACCTAAAGTAGAATATTCCCTAACAGATTTAGGAATAAGCTTTTTACCTGTTTTAGAACATATGAAACAATGGGCAAAACCTATTTATCAAATGATAAAAGTAATCGATTTACATATATTCAAGGTTAGAAACATTTTCCCAAGTATTTATGATACAATGTTAAATAAGAAAATAAAAACTTTATATTGAATAATCTTATCTGTTATTTTTAAAATGTTACATTTAATAGTAACTTGATTTTAAGATTATATTTTACTAGTTCATACTAAATAAGAAAATATAAGGATTGTGAGGTAAAAAATATGAATAAGAAAAACTTAGCTATATTAGTGGCAGGTATGATGTTTTTTTCTAGCTCTTCAGTAATATTTGCAAACAACTTAACAAAACAAGAAAGATTAATAGGTAAAACAAGATATGAAACGGCTGTAGAAGTGAGTAAAGTAGGGTGGGTTCAATCAAAAACAGCAATTATAGTCAATGGTAACTCTATTCAAAGCGCACTTTGTTCAAATCCTTTTGCTAAATTAAAAAATGCTCCTATACTTTTAGTAAATAATAATAGCATAGAAAGTTCAACTAAAACTGAACTTAAAAGACTTGGCGTAGATAATGTATATATAGTGGACAGTGGAAATAGTATATCCAATAAAGTAGAAAATGAAATAAAATCACTTAACATAAAAGTAAATAAAATAGTAGGAAATAATATCTATGAAATGTCTACAAATGTACTTAAAGAAATAGATAAGATAAAAAAAGTAGAAAATGTAGCAGTTGTAAATGGATTAAAGGGGTTATCTGATGCAGTTAGCATAGCTTCTCCATCAGCAATACATAATATGCCTATAATACTAGTATCTGAGGAAAACAGCAATAATAGCAGTATAAATTTCTTAAATAATAGGTCTATAAAAAAATCTTATATAGTTGGAGGAAATAAGATTTTATCAGACAATACAGTAAAAAAATATCCAAATAAAGAGAGAATCAGTGGTTCAGATAGAAACAATACTAATGCCAAAATTATTGAGCAATTTTATAAAAACAAAAGCATAAAAAATGTATTTGTTACTAAAGATGGTATGAACAAAGAAAATGCACTAGTAGACGCATTATCAATAGGAGTATTGGCAGCCAAAGAAAATTCTCCTGTAATAATATCTAATGGTACTCTTGCAAACAGCCAAAAAGATTTTATTAAAAATAAAGACATAAAAGAAGTAACACAAGTTGGCGGAGGTGATAACCAAAAAGCCTTTGAGGATATCTTAAAACTAAAAGATGTCGATATAAGAAATAAAACTAAAAAAATATCTTTAATTGAAGCTAAAGAAATATTAAAGCAAGCTGTTCCAGGAAGTAATGTTTTAGTTTGTTACTACGACCAAGATGATAACAAATACGACAGTAAGGTTATAAAGGATAATATTGTATATGAAGTAGAAATAGATGCATACTCTGGTAAAATAATAGAAATTGAAAAAGATGATGATATAAATAACGATAACTTAAATGTAAAAAATATACCTTTAGATAAAGCTAAATCTATAATCCTAGATGCTATTCCTAATGGTAATTTAATGTACTGTAAATATGATGCTGACGATAATGAATATGAGGCTAAAGTTGTAAAAGATAATAAAACATATGAAATAGAGATAAATGCATTTGATGGAAGAATTATAGATATTGATATGGATGACGATTCTGATGATAATGATTATGATGACTCTGATAATAATGATTATGATGATTCTGATAATAATCAAAATAATAGCGATTCTAATGCTAATAACAATAACTCTATAATTAGCATTGAAAAAGCTAAGTCAATAATGCTAAATAAAGTACCTGGTGGTAAAATAGTAAAATTTGAATACGATGAAGATGATAAAGAATATGAAGGCGAAATAACAAAAGGAAGCAACGAATATGATATAACAATCAGTGCAATCACTGGAAAAATATTAGAATATGAAGTTGATACAATATAGTATATGGTTCTAATTATACAGTTTATAAAAAGTTTCTTATTTTATATTACTGGAATTTAAATTTTATATTACTGGAATTTTAAAAATTCCAGTAATATTTTTTATTATCAATAACACTAAGAATCCTATTTAATATTAACAATTCTATTTAATACTAACAATCCTATTTTCTATACATATAACATATCTGAACATAAACTATATCTGAATTTTAGATTTTTTGTAATATCTATTCTAGTATATCTCTTCACCATTATAATCACTTTTCATTTAAATAAGTCTTGAATTCTTGACCAAACAAAGTCTCTGGTTTTATATCCACTAGCATAGGAGTATCCTTCCAGTTCTTAACTCTTGATTCTATAACTTTATAAAAATCTTCTAATCTATGACCTTCTTTTCTTCTTTCAGCTATAAGTTTGTTGGCTGTTTCTGAATCAAACCTAAAACTTTCCCCTGATTCTTTATTTAATTTTTTTATAATATTTTCATAAATACTTTCTATATAATAGTCATCCTCTTCCACATCAGTATTTTTCTTGGAATTCTTTTTTAATAACTCTTTTTTTAAATTTTTTTTTAATAATTCTTTTTTCTTTGTTACATCTTCTGTTTCATCTACAGTATGAAGTTCTGGGTCATAACCCCATGGTCTATACTCTTTATCCATATAACTGTACATATTGGTATCACTGACTTTATCTTTCTTATACTTATATTCATATTTTGATACCTTTTGGCTACTATTATTTGTTTCATTAATATTTTCCAAGATATCTTCAAAAAAACTTCTACGTTTCTTTATTACACCTGTATCACTACTTTCAGAACATATATAACTATATACAGAGCAACAATTTCCCTTCACTCCTCGACTTATTAGTCTCAATATTCCTAAATCTATAAACTCATTTACAAGCCTACTTATTGTAGATATTGATAAATCAAGGTCAGATGCAGCCTTTCTTACGGTCATCTGAAACTGTCCCCTTGGTAAAGTTCCCTTTAATCTTTGTATATTTTCTTTTCTCATTATATAGTGATTAAACCTTATTTTATTTACATCACTTCGCTCGTTAAAATATAATACTGCTGAATTTAATTGATAAAAACCATTGTTCATATTCTTATTCCCCCAATTCAAATAAATAGTTGTTTGTAAATATTTTTGTATTTCTTAATAATTTATTAGATGATTATATTTTATTAAAAATCATTCTTCTATATTTTTTAGGTTATGAATTTTTGCTCCTTTAATTTTTATTTCTTTCATTAATTCACCTCATTTTATTAATTT
>NZ_JAGWCT010000156.1:0-6582 GCF_020657815.1 Clostridioides sp. ZZV15-6597
AAATAATGTATTATAATCGTTTTGTAGATAAATTGTATACATAATAAACTTAAACAAGAAACCTTCGATTTTACTCTACAAGATAAAAACAAAAATAAGAAAGTATACCATTTTTTCGAAAAAATGGTATACTTTCTTATTTTCTATCAATCTATCTTTATTCTATTTTCTTCTTTTAATTAATTCTTTTTTTATTTCATCAATTTCAACACCTTTTTCTATCATTAAAACCAATGTATGATATACTAAATCACTAATTTCATAAATAAGTTCACTTTTATCTTCATTTTTTGAAGCTATAATTACTTCACTGCTTTCCTCTCCAACTTTTTTAAGAATTTTATCCAAACCTTTATCAAAAAGATAGTTAGTATAAGACCCCTCAATAGGATTATTTTTTCTTTCATTTATTAAATCATATAATTCTTTTAATGTATTTTTTTGTACTTCAAAATCAATTTTATCAGTATCATCAAATAAATCTCTATAGAAACAAGAATAATTACCTGTATGGCAAGCTACACCTGTTTGTTCAACTAAAAGTAATATTGTATCTAAATCACAATCATAAGAAATTTTGACTACTTTTTGAATATTTCCAGATGTCTCACCTTTAATCCATAATTCTTGTCTACTTCTGCTAAAGTAACAAGCTATTTTTTCTCTTAAAGTTTTCTTTATAGACTCCTCATTCATATATGCTAACATCAATACATCTTTACTTATTACATCCTGAACAACAGCAGGAACTAATCCTTTATCATCAAATTTTACATTTTTTATAAATTCTTCAAGTTCTTCACTGCACATATTATTACATTTATCATTCATTTTCCCATTCTCCTTATAGATATTTAATTTATAATCTTACTTCTACACCCATTTCTTTTAAATACTTCTTCAAATCCTTTATTTTTATCTCTCCAAAATGAAAAACAGATGCTGCTAAAATTCCATCTACATTAGATTCTTTGACTGCTTCATAGAAATCTTCCATTTTCCCAGCCCCTCCAGATGCTATAACAGGTACATTTACTAAAGATGTTATTTTTGAAAGTAACTCTATATCATATCCATTTTTCATTCCGTCTTCATCCATACTATTTACAACAATCTCTCCAGCTCCAAGTTCAACACCTTTAGCTGCCCATTCAATTACATCTAAATCTGTTTTCTCTCTACCACCTTTTACATATACACTCCATGAACCTTCTTCATTTTTTTTTGCATCTATTGATAAAACTACACATTGTGCACCAAACTTTAATGAGGCTTCTCTTATTAATTCAGGATTTTTTACTGCTGATGAATTTATAGAAACTTTATCAGCACCTTTTCTTAAAATATTAGTAAAGTCTTCTAATTTATTTACTCCTCCACCCACACAAAATGGGATATTTATATTTTCTGCAACTTTAGATACAAATTCTAAAGATGTCTTTCTGTCTTCATTTGATGCAGTTATATCATAAAATACAAGTTCATCTGCACCACAGTCACTATAAAATTTTCCAAGGACTTCTGGACTATCAACATCCACTATATCTGTAAATTTTTTCCCCTTTACAACTCTTCCATTTCGTACATCTAGGCATGGTATTATTCTTCTAGTAAGCATAGTTGTTGAGCCTCCTTAAAGTCTATCTTGTTATCATAAAGTGCTTTACCTATTATTACTCCATATAAGTTCATATTTTTAAGTTTTTTGATGTCTTCAATAGAAGTCACTCCCCCAGAAGCAATAACATTTAAAGATGTCTCTTTTGATATTTTTTCATATATATCAAAGTTTGGACCTTGAAGCATGCCATCTTTTGATATGTCTGTATAAACAATCGTCTTTACTCCTATTTTTTCAAGTTGTTTACATAAAGTAAGAGAATCTACATTACTTACAACTTCCCAGCCTCTAACCGCTACCTTTCCATCTTTAGCATCAATTGAAACAACAATTTTTTCTTGATATTCATTAACCAACTCTTCAACTAACTCCATATTTTCAATTGCTATACTCCCAAGTATAACTCTAGTAACACCTGCTTTTATTAAATTTTGAACTTTTTCCTTGTCTCTAACCCCTCCACCTACTTGAATAGGTATTTTTATATTGTTTGCTATATTTTCAATTGTTTTTGTATTTACACCAAATTCACTTCTAGCTCCATTTAAATCTACTATATGTATATATTCTGCACCTTCATTTTTCCATTTATATGCTACCTCTAATGGATTATCATAATATACATTTACTTTATCAAAATCACCTTGAGTTAATCGTACACATTTGTTGTCCTTTATATCTATTGCTGGAAATATTATCATTTTATCATCTCCCCATATGCTTTTAATATGTTTAAACCTACTTCTCCACTTTTTTCCGGATGAAATTGTATACCATATACATTATCTTTTCTAACTATAGCTGGAATCTTCTTCTCATACTCTGAAAAAGCAACAAGTTCTTCATTTGATGAATTTGCATAATATGAATGAACAAAGTATACATAGTCATCTTCTTTAATATATTTAAGGATATCATCATTTTTCTTATTAAATTTTAGATTGTTCCATCCCATATGTGGAACTTTTAAACTTATATCCAGCTTATCAATGCTACCTTCTATAAGACCTAACCCTTCATATTCTCCATATTCGTAACTTTTTTCATAAAGTAATTGCATGCCTAGACATATGCCTATTAAAAACTTCCCCTTTGACACATGTTCTTTTATTATTGGTACCAAATCTAGTTTATTTAAGGCATTTATAGAATCTCTAAAAGCTCCAACACCTGGAAGTATTAGTGAATTTGCCTCCTTTATTTCATTTAAATTGTTAGAAATTTTAGTTTCTATTCCAGCCTTTTTAAAACCTCTGGACACAGAATCTATATTTCCTAGACCATAATCTACTATTATATTCATTTTATAAGACCCCCTTTGAAGATGCTATTTCATTAGAAATTACTTCACTACCTTCTTTCAATGCTCTTGCAAATGCTTTAAAAATACTTTCTATTTTGTGATGGTCATTTTCTCCATACAAAAGATTAATATGTAAAGTTACTCTAGATTCGTTTACAAAAGCTCTAAAAAATTCTTTAAAACACTGTGTACTCATACTACCAATCATTTGAGTATCAAACTTTGCATTGAATACAAGATATGGTCTGTTGCTTATATCAATCGATACCATGGATAAAGATTCATCCATAGGTATGTAGATAGTAGAATATCTTCTTATTCCTTTTTTATCCCCTAAAGCATTTTTAAATGCCTCTCCTATAGCTATACCTATATCCTCAACACTATGATGGTCATCTACATATATGTCTCCTTTACAAATAACCTTTAAATCAAACTTACCATGAAATGCCATTAAAGTAAGCATATGGTCTAAAAACCCAATTCCAGTATCTATCTCAACTTTTCCAGTACCATCAATGTTTAGTTCTACTAAAATCTGTGTTTCAAGTGTATTTCTTTCTATCTTCCAAATTCTCATACCTAATTCTCCTTTTGAAAAATATCTTTTATAGCATTTACAAACATAATATTTTCTTCTTTATCACCAATTGTAACTCTATAATAATTTTCTAGTTTTCCACTAAACTTTCTTATTAGTACTCCTCTATCAATCAGCTTTTGTGATAAATTTTCTATCTCAGAATAAAACAATATAAAATTTGCTTGTGATTCATACACTTTGAGACCTATATCAATCATTTCTTTATATAATTTTGCTCTTTCTTTTTTTACTTCCCTTATATAAAACTTCACTACTTCTTTATTTTGCAATGCTCTTGTAGCAATGAAATCTGATAATGAATTTAAGTTATATGGAGGTCTTACCTTCTCAACAGAGTTTATTAAACTACAATTAGATAACATATATCCAGTTCTTATCCCAGCTAATCCAAATGCCTTTGATAGCGTTCTAAGAACGATTAAGTTTTCATACTCAAAAACATTCTCTAACATGCTTTCTTCCCCAAAATCCATATATGCTTCATCTAAAACTACTAAACTGTTAGTTGAGTTTAAAAGTTTTATTATGTCTTCTCTTTTAAGTATTGTCCCTGTTGGATTATTAGGATTACAAACAATTATTATCTTTGGATTATTTTCTTTTACTTTTTCAATTACATCATCTATATTTATAACTAAATTTTCATCACTCTCAACACCTATAAACTTTGAACCATTTATCTGACTGTATATAGAGTACATGCTAAAACTTGGAGAAAAACTTAATATTGTTTCATCTTTATCTACAAAAGTATGTATTATCAAATCAATTATTTCACTTGACCCATTTCCTACTAAAAGGTTTTTCTTACTTACTCCAGAAACATCTATGTAGTTTATTATAGACTCTTTTAAATCGCTATAAGAGTCTTCAGGATATAAATTTAAATCTATATCACTATCTCCAAGCTCTTTAACAAGATACTTAAACAACTTTTTATTTCCTTCATTTGCATCAAGCTTTACCTTACAATTTACACAATTTGGTTCGTATCCCTTTAGCTCTCTTATACTTTCTTTTTCTCTCAATTTAAACCTCTCCTTGTCAATTTTAATTATATTTTAGTTATCAATTTCCTTAAACAAACGAATTATATTTTGAATTTGTTCATACTTAAATCTATAACTAGCTCTATTTGATATAATCCTAGCACTTATATCGCATATATCTTCTAATATTTCAAGTCCATTTGCTTTAAGTGTATTACCCGTTTCAACTATATCAACAATTACATCTGATAAGCCTACTATTGGAGCTAGTTCAACAGAACCATTTAGTTTTATTATTTCAATTTTTTGACCTTTTTCTTTAAAGTATTTTTTTGCTATGTTTGGGTACTTTGTTGCCACTTTTAGATATTCATCTTTTCTATATATACTATCTCCCTTTAGTCCTGCTACTGCAAATTTACACTTTCCAAAACCTAAATCATATATTTCATATACATCTGTTTCATTTTCTAAAATAGTATCTTTACCTGCTATACCGAGGTCAGCAACTCCTTTTTCAACATACGTAACTACATCTGATGGTTTTACATGTATATATATGATTTTATTTTTTTCATCTTTAAAAATTAGCTTTCTTGTATCAGTATCTATACTATCCCCCAACCCCATTTTTTTAAATTTTTTAAATGATTCCCCTTCTATTCTTCCTTTTGCTAATGCTATAGTTAAATAATCCAAAATAATACCTCCTTTTCAATCTTACTTATATACATACTTCATTAATTCATCAACACTTAATGTAAATCCAATAGCTGGAATTTCTTTTCCATACTCTTTAGTTAGAGAATCATATCTTCCACCGCTTAGAATTTCTTTATATGAGTCTGGATAGTATCCTCTAAACATAACTCCTTCATAATAGTCAAGCATTGTAATCATTGATAAGTCAAATCTAGCTTTATCTAAAAAATTACATTCCTCAATTAAATCGTTTATTTGTTTTAACTCTTCAAGTGCTTGTTTCATCTTATCATTACAATAGAATTTTTGTGCCTTTTCAATAACATTATATAGATTACCTTGAAAACTTAAGATATTTGATAATAATTCTTTTACATCATTTTTAATTTTTAAATCTTCAATATATACTTTTAATTCATGGTTATTTTTGGTATACAATAAGTTTTTAATTTGATTTTCACAATTCTTGTTCAATTTTAATTCCTCTAATAGTCCATTAATATATTTACTACTACCAACCTCCAAAATAAAATTATTGTTGTACTTTTCAAGTATCTTAAGAGCCAATTTTACCACTTCTCTATCTGCTTCTAAAGAAGATTCTCCTAAGTACTCACAACCTATCTGTCTTATCTCTTTTATTCCAACTGTATTCTTATTTTTATATATAGATGAATTATAGAAAAGTTTAAGTTTTAAACCCTCTTCCCATCTTGGTATGAGACTTTTTATTATACTTGTAGTTATATCAGCTCTTAGGACCATTACTCTTCCATTTACAACCTTTACCATAGATTCTTTTGGAATTTTACTATTTATATTTGTAAATTCATCATATTCTTCAAATAATTGTGGTTCTATTTGAAAATATTCTTCATCTAAGAAAAGCCTGTCTATTTCTCTTTTTAATTTGTATCTTTTTTTAGAATAAATAACTTCATCTTCAATCCTTAAAAATTTCATACTCTCACCCTTTTCATTAAAATTACTCTTACATTTGCAAATTTAAAACAATAAAAAAGCCATATAGGCTTTATACCTATATGGCTATAATTTTCTTTTAAAATTACTTCCCATCATAGATACAAGACCAATTACACTAAAAACAGGGCTTGTGTCTATGAATCAATTTCATATTACAATCCCTTTAGTCTATGATGATGGTGATGATTTAATTTTATATTTAATTTTTCTACATTTAATCTCACCATGATAATTTCCTCCCAAATATTTTTTATTAATATTCTAAATTTACAGTTTTTTTATTACTATTAATGATAATATACTTTTCAAAAATTGGCAATAGTTATTTAGAAATTTAAATAAAATATTTTATATCTGTCTCTTATACAACTCTGACGCA
>NZ_JAGWCT010000157.1:0-6469 GCF_020657815.1 Clostridioides sp. ZZV15-6597
AATATTGGGGGAATATTATGAGGAATACATTTATTATTGTGGTCAATTATTAAAATTTTATACAATTTATATAAAAATATTTTATTTCTTTTTTTAATAATATTTGTCAATATTGGTTTTTAGCATACCATATCTAAACATATTACTATATATAGGGAGTAAGATATATTTTATGATGAAGCTATGAAGATTTATAATGAAAATAAAATAATATTAAAGAGTTATGAATGATAGTTATAATAAAATTACAAGCTTTTATTTATTTGTAAATATATTAGAATCATACCAACTATCAAGACGGATGAACTTAAATGGCTGATGTATATAGACTGATTGTTCAGGACAATTATAAATACATCTCATGCACAAACAACAACTCCAATTAAATTTGACTTTATCCCTGGTAATACTTATATTATGTTTAGGACAATTATTGGCACATTTACCACAGTGAGTACAAGTATCTTTAACATAGAAAAACTTACCTAAAATACGAGCACCATACCACTCTAATCTACCAAAAAAAGCTAAAAATTTTACTGAAGTTCTACTAGTTGGTAGATGTGAGATTCGATTTATTAAATTATGTACAGTAATAGGTATTTTTTTATCTGCTTCATTAATAAGCTCTTTTGTTTTTTGGTCATCATATTTAACCATAAAATTTGAGGGCATAGCAAACAATTTATTATAAAATACTTTGAAACCTTTAGCATTCAATCTTTTGATTAGTAAATTGGATGAAGCATAATTTATATAATGTTCTTCTCCAGCTGTATGAATTATGAATGTATCCATAGAGTCTATTTTTGGTAAGTGTTTTACAAAGTCTAATACAATTTGAGGTGCGTTAAAGGAATGTACTGGATAAGCTATTCCTACTGAATCATATGATGTTAAATGAATATTAGACATCTTGATATTTTCAATCCTTATGCAATCAACATAAGTCTGTTGATTTTCAAATTCTTGTTTTATTCTATTTACAATATATCTTGTCATACCAGTTCCAGAGAAGTAAAATACACATATTTTATTCAAAACAATACCTCCTATAAATAAGATAATAACTTGTTAGAGTCATTATAACATAGAGCTAATAGATTTGATTAAAAAATAGCTACACACACTCGTGACTTTAGTCATGAGTGTGTGTAGCTAAAATAGTCAGCATAGGGAAACTTATATGTAGAGATAGGATAGAACCTATCCAATACTACTTGAATTGCTGGAAACCCCTAAAGCTAAGCAAACTAAAACATAAGGATGAAATAGACCTAAGTGTGAAAGTTACGAAAGTAGAAAAAATTGGTTAGATGGTATAAGGTTA
Organism: Clostridioides sp. ZZV15-6597; assembly: GCF_020657815.1. Classification (NCBI taxonomy): domain Bacteria; kingdom Bacillati; phylum Bacillota; class Clostridia; order Peptostreptococcales; family Peptostreptococcaceae; genus Clostridioides; species Clostridioides sp. ZZV15-6597. The sequence goes on from NZ_JAGWCT010000157.1 coordinate 1,331, forward strand.
AACCCTAAGTACTTTAAAATGGGCAATCAGCAAGTAAGCTCCGAATAGGAAAAACTTCAACGACTATTCCTCTTGAGGGAAGTACACTACAAGCTATCGGTAGTGGGTAGACTTTAACGGATAATGCCGAAGGATAAGAATAAATATAAAAACCTTTAAAATACTTCTTTTAAATAATTATACATGTTAATATTGTGATGGGTGGAATATATTAATAATCAGAAAAAACAAGTAAAGTGAGATGGTAGTAGTGGAAAAAGCTTATAAGTTTAGAATGTATCCAAATAAAAAACAGCAAGAGTTAATTAACAAAACTTTTGGATGTTGTAGATTTGTATATAATAAATATCTTGCTAAAAGAATAGAAGTTTATGAAAACTATAAAGAAACTTTTACTTATAAACAGTGCAGTTCTGATTTGACTGATTTAAAAAAAGAATTAGAGTGGCTTAAAGAACCTGACAAATTTTCACTACAAAACACCTTAAAAGATTTAGAAAACGCATATAAAAAATTCTTTAAAGAAAATGTAGGATTTCCTAAATTTAAATCAAAGAAAACTAATAGATTTTCATATAGAAATCCATTTAAAATTCAATAAAAAAATCAGATAAAATAAAATTTTATCTGATTTTTTTGTATACATTTATTTTATTAGATTATGTTAATATTTTTTGACTAAATAAAAGGATATTCAATCAAAATTTTATACCTATAATAATATTGGGGGAATATTATGAGGAATACATTTACTATTATGTTCAATTATTAAGGTCTTATACAATTTATTTAAAAAATAAAAATATTTTACATTTCTTCCTCATCAAACTCCTCAATATTAGTTTGTGGTATACCTTGTATAGACATATTACTAGAACCATAAGGAGTCGGATACATGTTAGAAGGCATATTACTAGGCATAACTACAGGCATACCATTCATTGTATTATGACATATAACACCTGGTATCATCATAAGTACATTAGGAGGCATATTTTGATTACATGATAAGTTAGGAATACCCATGTTATTCATATTATACCCCATATTATTCATGTTGCTAGACATGTTGTTAGGCATACCCATATTGTTATTCATGTTGCCAGACATATTGTTAGGCATACCCATATTGTTATTCATGTTACCAGATATGTTATTAGGCATACCCATATTATTATTCATGTTACCAGATATGTTATTAGGCATACCCATATTATTATTCATGTTACTAGACATGTTATTAGGCATACCCATATTATTATTCATGTTACCAGACATGTTGTTAGGCATACCCATATTATTATTCATGTTACCAGACATGTTGTTAGGCATACCTATATTGTTATTCATGTTACCAGACATATTAGTAGGTACACCCATATTGTTCATATTATTAGATGTATTATAGTTCATGTTGTTAGGCATATTGTTTGGATTAGATGTGTTGTAGTTCATATTTCCAGATGTATTATTTGTGTTAGGCAAGTTGTTTGGAGAATTACTACTTTTAGGATAATTATTTACGCTATTAGGATAAATGTTACTTATGTTCTGATTATTAGGTATTTTTGTATAACCACTAGGGATTTGTGGGTCATTTCTCAACTCATCTTGGGGAATTTCTTCGTTAGTAATATAATCTGCATAATTAGCCGGGTCTAAGTAAGGCATGTAACTAGTATCTAAGTTCTTTTTTTTCTTATTACTCATATTAAACTTGCACCTCCTAGAAAAACTATAAAAAAGTTTACAAAAACTTATTCTAATAATATATATATTAAAAAAGTCCATAATATGTGCATTCTAATTATTATTAAATAAATAAAAAAATATTGTTGCGAAATCAGATATAATAGCATATAATGAACATATGAACAGTTATTCATATATTAAAATAATGGAGGATTATACAATGAGAGAAGAGATAAATGATTGTAGTTGTAATATAATACATGAGGAAATAGTAACAGAAGCTAAGTCAACTATGCCAGATGAAGAAATGTTATATGATTTAGCAGAATTATTTAAAGTATTTGGAGATACTACTAGAGTAAAGATATTATATGCATTATTTGCAAATGAAATGTGTGTATGTGATATAGCAAGTTTATTAAATATGACTCACTCTGCAATATCTCACCAGCTTAGAGTATTAAAACAGGCTAGGTTAGTAAAATTTAGAAGAGATGGAAAGACAGTATATTACTCATTAGATGATAGCCATATAAGTCAAATATTTGACTGTGGATTAAATCATATTAGAGAGACTTATAAATGATAAATGAGAGGAGTGAATATATATGGAAGCAAATAATATAATTAAAAAGGAATTTGTATTAGGAGGATTGAATTGTGCACATTGTGCAGAAGAGATTAACAACAAAGTTTCTAAGCTACAAGAGGTTAAGTCTTCTAATCTAAATTTTATAAATAAAAAACTTACAGTAAATATAGAAAATAGTTTTGATGAAGAAAATACTATAGAAAAGATAATAGAGATAATAGATTCAACAGAACCAGGACTTAATATACAAATAAGCTCTAAAGACAATACAATAGCCAACAAAACATCAACTAAAAAGGAGCTTATATTAGGAGGATTAAATTGTGCACATTGTGCAGAAGAGATTAACAACAAAGTTTCTAAACTAAAAGAGGTTGAATCTTCTAATTTGAATTTTGTAAATAAAAAACTTACAGTAAACATAATAAGTACTTTTGAAGAAGATGCTGTTATAAATAAAATAAAAGAAATAATAGACTCAACAGAACCAGGCCTTGATATACAAGTAGAGTCTTCTGATAAAACAAAATCTAGAACGGTTGAAAAGTCAGAAACTGTGAGCGATACAAATAAAAAAGAATTAATTCCACTTATAATAGGAGCTCTTGTATATATTTTTGGTATATATCAAACAGCAACAGGATTTGAAAGTCAATTTAGCAATATAGTATTTATAGTTGCTTATGTGATAGTAGGTGGAGATGTACTTTTAAGAGCAATAAGAAATATATCAAAAGGAAGAGTATTTGATGAAAACTTCTTAATGGCTCTAGCAACAGTAGGGGCATTATTAATAGGAGAACTATCAGAAGCAGTAGGAGTTATGCTTTTCTATAAGGTAGGAGAGTATTTACAAGGTGTTGCGGTTGGAAAGTCTAGAAAGTCTATAACTTCACTTATGCAAATAAGACCAGATTATGCAAACCTAAAAGTTGATTCTGAAGTTAAAGTGGTATCTCCAGAAGAAGTAAATATAGGTGATATAATAGTAGTAAAACCTGGTGAAAAAGTGCCATTGGATGGTGTAGTAGTAGATGGAGTATCTATGTTAGACACTTCTGCACTTACAGGTGAGTCTGTGTTAAGGGAAGTTGAAAAAGGAGACGAAATTTTATCAGGTGTTATAAATAAGAATGCTTTACTTACTATTGAAGTTACAAAGAGCTTTGGAGAGTCAACAGTTTCAAAAATACTTGACCTTGTTGAAAATTCTAGCATTAAAAAATCAAAAACAGAAAATTTTATATCTAAATTTTCAAGATACTATACTCCAGTAGTAGTTATAGCTGCTTTATTGATAGCATTTGTACCACCACTTGTTATTTCAGGTGAAGTATTTAGTGATTGGCTATACAGAGGGTTGATATTCTTAGTTGTTTCTTGTCCTTGTGCATTAGTTTTATCAATACCACTTAGTTTCTTTAGTGGGATTGGATTTGCATCTAAAAATGGAATACTTATAAAGGGAAGTAATTACTTAGAGGCTTTAAGAAGTGTAGATACAGTAGTGTTTGACAAAACAGGAACTCTCACTAAAGGTGTATTTAATGTAACTAAGCTAAATCCTGTGGGAATATCAGAAGAAGAATTATTACAATATGCAGCTCTTGCAGAAGTAAATTCAAATCATCCAATAGCAAAATCTATATTAAGCTACTATAGTAAGAAAATTGATTTAAATACAATAGATAGTTATGAGGAAATAGCAGCCTATGGAATCAGAGTAAAATACAATGGTGAACTTATATTGGCAGGTAACGAGAAGCTTATGAAAAAGGAAAATATATTCTATTCACCAGCTAAAGAAGTTGGAACAGTAGTGTATATTGCTGTTGATAAAATGTATAGAGGTTATATAGTTATATCTGATGAGATAAAAGAAGATAGTAAAAATGCCATAAGAAGTTTAAAATCAATAGGAGTAAAAGAAGTTGTAATGTTAACTGGAGATAATGAAAAAGTAGCAAAAAATATTGCTCAAGAGTTAGGATTAGATACAGTTTACTCTAATTTACTTCCTAATGAAAAGGTAGATAGACTAGAAGAGTTGTATGAAGGTAGAACAGAAAAAGAAAAAATAGCTTTTGTAGGTGATGGAATAAATGATGCACCAGTTTTAGCTAGAGCAGATGTTGGTATAGCAATGGGAGGTCTAGGTTCAGATGCAGCTATTGAAGCAGCAGATGTAGTACTTATGACAGATGAACCAAGTAAAATATCTAAAGCCATTGAAATAGCAAATAAGACTAATAAGATAGTATGGCAAAATATAATATTTGCTCTAGGTGTAAAAGTTATAGTTATGGCACTAGGAGCTGGAGGAGTAGCTACTATGTGGGAGGCTATATTTGCTGATGTAGGGGTAGCACTTATTGCAGTACTAAATGCTATGAGAGCTATGAGATAATATGTAAGTTAAAAATAAATAGATTTTAATATTAAAAGATTGATTATAAAAGAAGAAGTATTGATAAGTTTATTCTAACTGTATTAATACTTCTTCTTTTATGATTGTATTTATTTACCTCTATTTCTATATTCTTATTTATTGTCTGTATTTTCTACTGTATTTTTTCAATTTATATAGGGATAATTCTATTATAACTGTTGAATTTGTATATAGAAATATTTAAAATATTAATAATTAAGATAAACAATTGTGATTTTTTATAAAAAAATATAAATATATTAAAATTGATTGAAGCTATGGTATTACTACATTATAATGGAATATATGACAATGAAAATTAAAAAAAATTAAAAAAATAATTTGAAAAGTGTTGACGAATTATTTTTAAGGTGATATAGTATTACTTGTCCTTAAGAAAAGGGCAAACATGAAAAATGAACTTTGA
>NZ_JAGWCT010000158.1:0-6438 GCF_020657815.1 Clostridioides sp. ZZV15-6597
AATATTTTTGCTTATAAGAACATTTTATAAGAAAATCAAAATAATTTCATTAATATTTTAACAAAATATTCCTCTATATGTATTCTAAATTTTTATCCTATAAATTTTCCTTATATGTTGTATAAAAAATTAGACTTAGACAAAACTCATTTTTCGCCGTAATCTATAGTTAGAAAGAGGAAAACCTAAAGCATTAGGAATAAAAATAATTAAAATACTTAAAAACAAGCTTGTATTATAAGTAATTTATTATAGTGTTCTTCAATTTTTTTATTCAGAAAATTTTAAATAATCATTCAAGGAGGAACTATTAAACATGAAAGATGTAGTAATTGTATCAGCAGTAAGAACACCTATAGGAAACTTTGGTGGTGTATTTAAAAATACTTCTGCTGTTCAACTTGGAGTTGTGGCTGTTAAGGAAGCTATATCACGTATAAAACTTGATTTATCTGAAATAGATGAAGTGATAATTGGAAATGTTCTACAAGCAGGGCTTGGACAAAATGTTGCTAGACAAATTGCCATAAACTCAGATATACCAAGTTCTGTACCAAGTTACACAGTAAATAAATTATGTGGTTCAGGACTTAAAAGTATTCAACTAGCAGCTCAATCAATCATAGCTGGTGAAAATGATGTAGTAATTGCAGGTGGTACTGAAAATATGAGTCAATCACCTTACATTATTCCTACTGCTCGCTTTGGTAGTAAAATGGGCAATGTTACTATGGTAGATAGTATGCTAACAGATGGTCTTATAGATGCTTTCAATCAATACCATATGGGAATCACTGCCGAAAATGTTGCTGACAAATTTGGAATTACAAGAGAGATGCAAGATAAAATAGCACTAGAAAGCCAAAATAAAGCTGAAGAAGCTATAAAAAACAATCGTTTCAAAGATGAAATGGTTCCAGTAGAAGTTACAATAAATCGTAAAGAAATTAAAACTATTGATACAGATGAATATCCTAAATTAGGCATGACATCTGAAATACTAGCCAAACTTAAACCTGCATTTAAAAAAGAAGGTACTGTAACAGCTGGAAATGCATCAGGAATCAATGATGGCGCAGCAATGTTGATACTAATGAGTCAACAAAAAGCAGATGAACTTGGGCTTAAGCCACTTGCTACAATAAAATCATATGCATCATCTGGCGTAGAACCTGAAATCATGGGAACTGGCCCTATTCCTGCAACTAAAAAAGCACTAGAAAAAGCAGGTCTTAATATTAACGATATAGACTTAGTAGAAGCAAATGAAGCATTTGCAGCACAAGCACTTGCAGTTAAAAATGAACTTCAAATAGATTCGTCTAAGTTAAATGTAAATGGTGGTGCAATAGCACTAGGACATCCAATAGGAGCAAGTGGCGCTAGAGTACTTGTAACCCTAATTTATGAAATGCAAAAACGTAAAGTAGAAACTGGCCTTGCAACACTTTGTATTGGTGGTGGTCAAGGAATAGCAATGATAGTTTCACGATAGGAGGAAATATGAATAAAATAGTTAGCATTGATGAGGCTCTATCTTATATCAAAGATGGAGATACAGTAATGATTGGTGGATTCATGGCCAATGGTTCTCCAGAAAATTTAATTGATTATTTATGTGATAAAGGTATAAAAGATTTAACATTAGTTTGTAATGATACTGGTTTTATTGACAAAGGTGTTGGAAAGATGGTTGTTAATAAACAGTTTAAAAAGATAATTGCATCTCACATAGGATTAAACAAGGAAACAGGAAGACAGATGAATGATAATGAAACATGTGTCGAATTAGTTCCTCAAGGAACTCTTGCTGAACAAATTCGTGCAGCTGGTTATGGCTTAGGTGGAATACTAACACCAACTGGTATTGGTACTCTTGTTGAAGAAGGAAAGCAAAAGATTGTTGTCGATGGTAAAGAATATCTTCTTGAAAAACCAATTCATGCTGATATCGCTCTTTTATTTGCTTCAAAGGTAGATAAAGCAGGTAACTTAGTTTACAAAGGTTCTATGAATAACTTTAATAATTTAATGGCTTCAGCTGCTAATATTACAATAGTTGAAGCAGGTGAAATTGTTGAAATAGGCAATATCGACCCCAATGAAATTACTACACCAGGTATTTTTGTGAATTACATCGTTGAAGGAGGTAATTTATAATGGATAAATTAGAAATGCAAGAATACATTGCAAACAGGGTCTCTAAAGAATTAAAGGATGGAGCTGTTGTAAATCTTGGTATAGGCTTACCAACCAAAGTAGCAAATTATATTCCAGATGAGGTAAACGTTATTTTGCAATCTGAAAATGGATTTCTAGGTCTAGGCCCAGCTGAAAATGGAAATTTAAGTGATGAAACTATTGTAAATGCTGGTGGCCAGCCAGTTACTATTCTTCCTGGAGGTTGTTTTTTCGATAGTGCCACTTCTTTTGGAATCATCAGAGGAGGTCATGTAGATGTAACTGTTCTTGGAGCACTCCAAGTTGACAAATATGGTAACATAGCAAATTATATGATTCCAGGTAAAATGGTTCCAGGTATGGGTGGAGCTATGGATTTAGTGACTGGAGCAAAAAAAGTCATTGTAGCAATGGAACACACTTCAAAAGGTTCAGCAAAAATATTAAATAACTGTACTCTCCCACTTACTGCAACTAATGCTGTAGATTTAATTGTGACTGAGATGGGAGTTATAGAAGTAACAACAGATGGGCTTCTACTTATAGAAATAAATCCTATCTTCACATTAGACGAAGTTCTTTCTGCTACTGAAGCACCTTTAATATTATCAGATTCATTAAATAAAGAGACATCAATTATTTAAAATAAATCAAAATTACATCAGAAAATAAATTTAAAAGATGCAAAATATTAATACAAAAAATTAATATAAAAATAAAATTAAATTGGAGGAAATAAAAATGGTTAAAGACAAAGTTGTATTCGTAACAGGAGCTGCAAGTGGAATAGGCAAACAAATAGCTGAATCATTCTTGAAGAATGGCTCTAAGGTAGTCTTCTCTGATATAAATCAAGAAGCACTAGATAATGTTACATCAGAATTACAAAAAGAAGGTTATGATTGTGCAAATGTAAAGTGTGATGTAACTAAAGAAGAAGAAATTAACCATGCGATAGATAATACTCTAGAAAAATACGGAAGATTAGACATACTAATAAATAATGCTGGTCTTCAACATGTTGCTATGATAGAAGATTTCCCAACTGATAAATTTGAATTTATGATAAAAATAATGTTAACAGCACCTTTTATAGCTACTAAAAAAGTATTCCCTATAATGAAAAAACAAGGATTTGGTCGTATAATAAACATGGCTTCAATCAATGGTGTAATTGGATTTGCTGGTAAAGCTGCTTACAATTCAGCTAAGCATGGACTTATAGGACTAACAAAAGTTGCTGCACTTGAAGCTGCTGACTCAGGTATAACAGTTAATGCTATATGCCCAGGATATGTAGATACTCCACTTGTTAGAGGTCAATTTAATGACCTATCAAAAACTCGTAATGTACCATTAGAAAGTGTATTAGAAGAAGTTCTATATCCACTTGTACCTCAAAAACGTCTACTAGATGTTCAAGAAATTGCTGATTATGCAATGTTTTTAGCTAGTGATAAGGCCAAAGGAATTACAGGACAAGCTTGCCTACTAGATGGAGGATATACTGCACAGTAGTTATTACATATTTAGGACTTGAGGAATTTATTCTTCAGGTCCTTCTACTAAGGAGGGATATTTATGAGTATTATCGCACCAATTGGTATAATTATTGGTATTATAGCTATTATATATTTTTCAGTTAAAGAAATTCATATAACTATAGCTGCTCCAATAGCAACTTTAATAGTTGTTCTCTTAAATAAAATGGATGTTGTGACATCAATGCTAGGTGCTGACAAAAATAATTATATGGGAGCACTTGGAAACTATATAATGAGCTATTTTGCAATATTTTTGCTAGGTTCTATACTTGCCAAGTTTATGGAAGAAAGTGGAGCTACTGTATCTATAGCTGATTTTATTTTAAATAAATTTGGCTCTAACCACCCTTACAGAGTTTTAGTTGCTATATTTATAGTGAGTTTTATACTAACATATGGTGGAATAAGTTTATTTGTAGTTATGTTTGCAGTTATTCCACTTGCAAGAACTCTATTTAAAAAACTTGATATTTCTTGGAATCTTATTCAGATACCTCTTTGGCTTGGAATTGCAACAATTACTATGACTATGATTCCTGGTACACCAGCTATTCAAAATGTTATTCCTATTCAGTACCTAAACACATCTCTTACAGCAGCAGCTATACCAAGTATTGCAGGAAGTATAGGTTGTGCTGTATTTGGTCTGGTATACATGAAATATACTTTAAACAAAAGTCTTAGAAAAGGAGAAACTTATGCAACTTACACTTCAGATATAGAAGAAGAGTCTTTAGATAGAGAATTACCAGGATTTTTTTCAAGTATCTTTCCTCTATTATCACTTGTAGTCATAGCAATATCTGGAAGTACTTTTGGTTCAGAATTTATGAAAAAAAATGTAATTTACATAGCCTTAATAGTTGCAATTATTTTATCTGCTTTTCTATTCCGTAAATTTTTATCATCAAAAATACAAACATTGAGTATTGGTGCTAGTGGTTCTATAGGACCTATTTTTGCAACATCTTCTGCTGTTGCATTTGGAGCTGTAATAATGGCTGCACCAGGCTTTGATATATTCAGTAAACTTATCATGTCAATACCAGGAAGTCCACTTATAAGCCTTACTGTTTTAACTTCAACAATGTCAGCAATAACAGGCTCCTCTTCGGGTGCTTTGGGAATAGTAATGCCAAACTTTGCAGATTATTATCTAAGTACTGGCATGAACCCAGAGTTAATCCATCGTGTTGCTACAATTGCTTCAAACATATTAACAATCGTACCTCAAAGTGGTGTTTTTCTTACCTTCTTGAGTTTATCTAAATTAACACATAAAACTGGTTTTAAAGAGACTTTTGTTGTGGTTGCAGTTGGTTCATTAATAGCAGAAATCATTGTAATTACATTAGGATTACTAATGTATTAAACCAAATTAAATTACTATTTATTATATAAAAAGTCATCTATTTATGATAGATGGCTTTTTTATTTTCAAGAACTTAATTAAAGATACTTTTTTTACTTATTTTCAAAGTATATATTAAATAAATATCACTAACTATAAAAAAAATTTACCGCAAGCAGAATTTTACATCATAGAATTATTGTAAAAACACTATTTCTTCTAAAGCAGCTATGCCATACTATGCAGATTAATGATGAAAATTATCAAACATCATAAAATATACCTATTTATTCCAGGTATATTTTATTTACATATCTTTACAGTAAAAAAACACTTGATTCTATGTTAGTATAAATGCACGGGTACCCCCTACACTAAAGGTTACAATTTAGTAACATTTTTAGAATTTTTAGATTGAGAGGTGTTTATAATGAGAAAAAATATACCAACAAAATTAAAAACTATACTAGCTTTAGGAGTGTTAACCTTAGCAACAGCTTCCAGTGCTGTTACTGCAAGTGCTTCGTCACTTGAAAACAATATGAATATAAGTAATAAAAATTTAGTATATACTAATGCTAAATTTAAGTTTTCAGCAAAACCAAATTGTTCTGTAAAACCAGAACTTAAACCTGACAAGGATAATTCTTGTAAAGATAAGAATCATAATGACAAGAATTGTAATATTACTAACAGACCTAACGACAACAATAATTCAGACTCTACTAATAAACCTGAGGATAATAATAACTCAGACTCTAGTAAGCCTGAAGATAGTAATAAACCAGAAGATAATAAACCTGAGGACAACAACAATTCAGGCTCTACTAATAAGCCTGAAGATAATAACAATTCAGGCTCTACAACTGGAAATTTTTCAGCTTACCAAAAAGAAGTCGTTGATTTAGTAAACGTAGAGAGATCTAAAGCTGGATTAAATCCACTTACTCTTGATGCTGATGTATCAAATGTAGCTACGAAGAAATCTCAAGATATGATTGACAACAACTACTTTGCACATAATTCTCCAACTTATGGTTCTCCATTTGATATGTTGAAAAAGTTTGGGATAAGCTATAAAACAGCTGGTGAAAATATAGCAATGGGACAAAAAACACCAAAAGAAGTTGTAAATGCTTGGATGAATTCTGAAGGTCATAGAAAAAATATATTAAATCCAAATTACAGTAAAATAGGTGTTGGAGTAGCACAAAAAAGTGGTGGTTCAATTTACTGGACACAAATCTTTGTAGGATAAAATACTCTTTTTCCATATATACAAAAAGAGTATCTCAAGATGATTTTTAAAAATCATAAATGGGATACTCTTTTGTATCTATACTATATCATAGTATTTTATCT
>NZ_JAGWCT010000159.1:0-6057 GCF_020657815.1 Clostridioides sp. ZZV15-6597
AGGAATAACTATGGAACAAAATAGTAGTAGGGTTTTATCTGGAAAAATAGTACATGAAGATTCTTATAAAAGAATGAAAAATAAAGAGGTATTAATTGATGATATCCTGAGATTAGATATAATAAAGGATGAGTATGTTAAGGAAGTAAAAATAAGTTCAAAGATGAAAGAAGCAGATGAAATGCAACTATACTATTACTTATATTATTTAAAAAAGAGTATGGGTATAGATAAAAAAGGAACTATAAATTATGTCAAGGAAAAGAAACAAGAAGAATTAATATTAACAGAGGAAAAAGAAAGAGCTGTTGAAAATACACTTATAAATATAAATGAAATAAATATGAAGTTATCTCCTCCTAAAATTGAGAAAAAATCTTATTGTACAAAATGTGCTTATTATGAATTTTGTTTTGTGAAGGAGGAGTAACAATGTATAAAGACTATTATATTATAAGTAATGGTAATATAAAAAGAAAAGAAAATACAATTTATTATTATAATTTAGAAGGTGAGAAAAAAATATTACCAGTAGAACAAGTTGATGATATTCATATATATGGAGAGGTAGGTTTAAACACAAAACTTATAAACTATATAAGCCAATATGGAGTTATGCTTCACTTCTATAACTATTATGGGTATTATTCAGGTACATATTATCCAAGAAAGAAAAGTGTATCAGGGTTTAGTTTAGTATGTCAATCAGCTTGTTATTTAGATAAAAATGAAAGACTATATTTAGCAAAATCCTTTGTGGAAAGTGCGTCATACCATATTTTAAGAAATATGAGATATTACAAAGTTGATGAAAGTTTAATTGATACTATAAAAGATGAACTAAATAGTTTGAATGATGTCAAAGAAATATCAGAACTTATGGGTAAAGAAGGCAGAATAAGAAAAACATACTATAAATCATTTAATCAAATATTGAAAGATGATTTTGAGTTTTATAAGAGAGAAAAAAGACCTCCCAAAGACCCAGTAAATGCTCTTATGTCATTTGGAAATAGCATAATGTATACGAATGTTTTAAGTGAGATATATAAGACACAACTTGACCCTACTATAAGCTTTTTACATGAACCATCTACAAAAAGATTTTCTTTAAGCTTAGATATTGCTGAAATTTTTAAACCTCTTATTATTGATACAATAATTTTTAGCTTAATTAATAATAAGAGAATCAATAAGAATGATTTTTCATATCAAGATAAAATTTGTTATTTAAGTGAAAAAGGAAAGAAGAAATTCTTACAAGAATTTGAAAATAAGATGCAGACAACCATAAAACATAGAAATCTAAATAGAAAAGTTTCGTATAGAATGTTTATAAGGCTAGAGTGTTACAAATTAATTAAACATTTTATAAATGATGAAACGTATAGAGTTTTAAAGGCTTGGTGGTAAAATATGTTTGTTATTGTTACTTATGATATTGTTGAAGCAAGGTCATTAAATAGAATTAGAAAGATACTTAGAAAATATTTGACTTGGACGCAAAATTCTGTTTTTGAAGGAGATATTACCGATGGAAAGTTACATAAATGTATTTCTGAAATAGAAAAGGTTATTGATAATAGTGAAGATTCTATCTATGTTTATGAGATAAAAAATCCTAATTCAATTAAAAAGAAATGTTATGGTATTGATAAGTATTCTGATGAAATGTTTATATAGGTTTGCAGTGAGCGATATTTATGCTAAAATAGGTGTTAACAGTTGGAATATAAGGGATTGAAGGCATGTGATAACTATTATCAATTGCACTACTGATCGCTCACTGCAATTTTTAATATTTTTATTGAATTATAATTGCTTGAGTGTAGTATTTTCAATGTATTCAATTAGACATATTTTGGGGTTTTATATTAACTAAGTGGTATGTAAACTTAACAGAAGAAAAATATAGAGAGCTATTTGGATATAGTTTTATATTAACTAAGTGGTATGTAAACACCATTTGTATTAACAAGGTCTGTAACATCACCAGCGTTTTATATTAACTAAGTGGTATGTAAACAAACAAGAACTTTATCTTAAGAGATTAGTTAAAAAGGTTTTATATTAACTAAGTGGTATGTAAACATCGCTTACGCACCCCTCAAGGGGGTTTGTACTAACGGTTTTATATTAACTAAGTGGTATGTAAACAGGTTTGAATTTAATTTGATGAATTATCCTCTTATTGTTTTATATTAACTAAGTGGTATGTAAACAGCCAAATAGCAAAAGTATTAACAATTTCCTTAACAGGTTTTATATTAACTAAGTGGTATGTAAACTTTTATAAGTATCAAAGAGAAAACAGAGATAAACTTCGTTTTATATTAACTAAGTGGTATGTAAACATACTATTTAGTTTTTAAAGTTCTTTAAAGCCACTAAGTTTTATATTAACTAAGTGGTATGTAAACTCTAGTCATTTCTATTGTCTTATGCCCTAAAATCTTGTTTTATATTAACTAAGTGGTATGTAAACTTAAGTATTTACTGTTGTTATTTCTGATTCATAATGTGTTTTATATTAACTAAGTGGTATGTAAACTCAAAAGAATTTTATTAGGTATATGGCAAATATTTTGGTTTTATATTAACTAAGTGGTATGTAAACAAATTTAATATTACTGGAAAAGGAGAAATGGATATCGTTTTATATTAACTAAGTGGTATGTAAACTTATATTATCAGCAGCAATTGGAGTAGAATAACCTAGTTTTATATTAACTAAGTGGTATGTAAACTTATACAAATAAAATAAGTGAAATGGTTTTAGAATAGTTTTATATTAACTAAGTGGTATGTAAACATGAGAGGAAGAAAATACAATAATAACCGTCCTGATCGTTTTATATTAACTAAGTGGTATGTAAACACCAATCAAATAAATTTGCTTTTGCACTTGTCATATGTTTTATATTAACTAAGTGGTATGTAAACGTGAAACAATTTGGAGGATTAAGAAAAGATTTGATTGAGTTTTATATTAACTAAGTGGTATGTAAACAAAATATGATTCTCTTTAGCATAATTAATAAAAAAGTTTTATATTAACTAAGTGGTATGTAAACATTATCAGTATCCTCAATATCAGAAGAAAGAGAAACGTTTTATATTAACTAAGTGGTATGTAAACCTATTAATTCTGATTTGTATAATTCTAAAACTAAAAAGTTTTATATTAACTAAGTGGTATGTAAACTAAAATTAGACATTGAATCAACTAAAGGTCCAAAATGTTTTATATTAACTAAGTGGTATGTAAACTCATTAGTTTCTATTTCATACAATTCATTAACAATTGTTTTATATTAACTAAGTGGTATGTAAACAATTATATGTAAGTATGATTAATAATTTTAATATAGGTTTTATATTAACTAAGTGGTATGTAAACGTTGTTGAAAAACGTAACATATTAAATTTTAGATAAAGTTTTATATTAACTAAGTGGTATGTAAACTAAATCCAGATGAAATGACTATAAGTAATATAAAGGCGTTTTATATTAACTAAGTGGTATGTAAACCTGTTTCAAGAGGTGTTAGAGCACCTATTATAAGACAGTTTTATATTAACTAAGTGGTATGTAAACTATATACATGCGTGGAGATAATTCCCCTAGACTTTAGTTTTATATTAACTAAGTGGTATGTAAACTAAAAACACCTACTCACAATACAATTTTCTTAACTTGTTTTATATTAACTAAGTGGTATGTAAACAGAGAAATTTTATTCAAAAGTATAACTTCATCAGTAGTTTTATATTAACTAAGTGGTATGTAAACCACGAAACCAACTCGTCATCACGATGTTTTTTAACTAGTTTTATATTAACTAAGTGGTATGTAAACATTTCTGTTTTTATTGCTGTTTATACTTGGTATGGGTTTTATATTAACTAAGTGGTATGTAAAGTACGATAGATATTGTGAAAGATGATAGTAAGAAGTATGTTTTATATTAACTAAGTGGTATGTAAAGATCTCTTTTAGCATTTTTGCTTTATTCATATTAAAAGTTTTATATTAACTAAGTGGTATGTAAAGTGACTGCATATACACTATAGAGGTTATTAAAAGAACGTTTTATATTAACTAAGTGGTATGTAAAGAAACAGAATTAACAAGCAACATAGAAACTGCTAAGACAGGTTTTATATTAACTAAGTGGTATGTAAAGAAGATCTACTACCGATTCTTGTTGTACACTTAAAACGTTTTATATTAACTAAGTGGTATGTAAAGGGCTTTTCAGAATGAAAATACTAAAAATGCTATAAGGTTTTATATTAACTAAGTGGTATGTAAAGCTGAAAGGTCAGCCCATTCGGGAACATCAGCTAGATTGTTTTATATTAACTAAGTGGTATGTAAAGTAGATTTCCGCCTCTATATCCTCTATTGTTTTATATTAACTAAGTGGTATGTAAAGCTCTGCCATGTCTGTAACAGTCCCAGCCTTACTAACTGTTTTATATTAACTAAGTGGTATGTAAAGACCGTTTCAAATTGTAACATGTGTTTAGATACTTTATGTTTTATATTAACTAAGTGGTATGTAAAGCCTTGAGTGGTGCATTAGTGATTGGGTTAGAAGAAGGTTTTATATTAACTAAGTGGTATGTAAAGAGTGCTGACCAAGTTTGGAATCCAAACAAGCCAATTGGTTTTATATTAACTAAGTGGTATGTAAAGTAACTCAAATTATCTTATTATCTGATGTATTAGAAAGTTTTATATTAACTAAGTGGTATATAAAGGCAAGAGGTAAATTAAAATTAGGACTTTTAGAAGGGTTTTATATTAACTAAGTGGGATGTAAAGAAGAGTTCTTTTTTCTGAATAATTCATATTATAATAAGTTCTATATTAACTAAATAATATCTAAATAAAACATAAATATTCTATAAATCTTGATAAGAAAGTAGTAAAAAATGAGGTGAAATAAAATTTATGATAAGAAAATCAAATAACAAAGATATAGAAAAAATAATGGAAATCTGGGAAGAAAGTACAATCAAAGCACATGATTTTATAAATAAAGATTATTGGAAAAATAGCTACAATACTGTTAAAAATGAATATATGCCTATATCTGAAACTTTTGTATATGATGATGGAGAAGAAATAAAAGGATTTATAAGTATTATAGATAATGAATTTATAGGAGCTTTGTTTATAAGTACAAATTATCAAAGTCTAGGAATAGGAAGCAAACTTTTAGATTATGTAATTAAAGAGTATAAAAATCTAAGCTTAGCAGTATATAAAGATAATAAAAAAGCAGTTGTATTTTACAATAAAAAAGGTTTTAATATAGTAAAAGAACAAGTAAATGAAGATTCAGGATTTAAAGAATATCTAATGGAATATAGTAAACAGCTTTAGTATATTCACATTAGAATAGCGATTAAAATGTTTACTATCTAGATAGATATATTTTTATAATGGTGAGACTTAAAATCATGAATCATATATGCTTGTAACCTAGTATATATTACAAAATATATAATTATGGGAGGATAAAATAATGAATAAAAGAGCATTTATGCATTATATTAGAATAAGAGAATAGCGCACAAATTGTGGCTATTTTACAAAAACTTATAACATGATTTTATATAAGATATAGAAACATACCTTATATAAGTAGCCATAATTTCGTGCTATTTAAATTAAATAGTAAATTTGAGGAGATTATGGAGATGAAACAAAATATAAGTAATGAAGGTAAAAAGATTGTTGGAAAATTAAAAAGGATAGAAATTGCTAAATTACTACTTAATGAAAATATAGATGTATTCAAATGTCCACTTTGTAAAGAAGATATGATTACAATTGATAAAAATAGCATTAGATGTATAAATAATCATTGCTTTGATATATCCAAAAAGGGATATGTTAACTTATTAAATAGTAATACTAAAACTATTTATGATAAAGAACTATTTGAATCAAGACATGAAATATATAATTCTAAAGCATATGATAATTTAACAGAAGAAATAAAGTCTGCAATTCATAACTACACTTTAGATAAAAATATTAAC
>NZ_JAGWCT010000160.1:0-5988 GCF_020657815.1 Clostridioides sp. ZZV15-6597
TTATTATACAAGAATCCCAGGCTCTTTTGAACTTGGGATTTATTTTTTTTATACAAAAAAGGGCGTAGCACTATTTTTTAGTGCGACAGCCCCTTAATTATTTTGATATTACATATGATAGATTTCTAAGTTTTATATAAGTAATTTTAACATAAAAGTTTGATATTATCTATTATTTTATTTATTAGTATCATAGTCAAATACGTTTTTATTTATATATTTATATGATTGTGGAGCTATGAAGTTATCTATATATTCTTTTGGGTTTATATCTACATCAAATTTGATAAATTCATTTATTTCAATTGCATATGCGATATCCCTATTATTGAAATATTCATCATATTCATCTTTACTTATTCCTGAAAATTCTTTTGTCTTATTCCAAATATATTCGGGATTATCTTTTAAGTATTTTGTATATTTAAAATACCCAACTATTTTTTTATGTGGGGATGTAGAATAAACATAGATTTTATTAACATCTTCTTTAAAAATAGTCTTTCTATATTCAAATCTCTTCTTCTTATTTAAAATTTCTTCTACATATTTAGGTTTAATGGATATTATTAAATTTAAACTCATATATAATTATCTCCTTTTATCTTTAAAAGTTATATTTATAATAAATATAAGTATTTATTATCTAATATATAATAAATATATAATATTATTATATATGTTATTTAGATTAATAAAATATTATAAAAGTAGGAGATGAATTTGTATGGTATTTAATCAAGTTAAACATAAAAATAATATGAAAATTAATTATAGTAAAAATCTATATGAAAAATACACCCTAGAATTCAATAATGGTTGGGATTATGCAGTTTTTCTAATAGATAGTAATGGTAGTTTTAGTTGTCAAAGCTCATTTGGAGATTATTATTATAAGTGGAACTTATTTGGTAATGATTTTAAGAAGTTTTTATGTAGTTTAGATAGTGAGTATTTGTTTAAAACACTATGTGATAGAACATACTTTGATACTAAAGAATATATAAAAAAATGTAAAAAAATTATTCTTAAATTAAGAAGAAATCAAAGGTTAATAAAAAAGGATGCTATGCTAATTTGGGATTTTCTTGATAAAGAGCTTGATGGATGTGATAATTCAATAGAAATGGTTTGTAATGAATTAGCAAATAGTGAAATTATGAAAAATATATGCATTGATGATATCTTTTATAGTGAGTTTTGTCCTAAATATGAGTTTTCTCCTGATGAAAAAACTTTTATTACTTATGTATACCCTAAGTTTGTAGAAGTTCTGAAGGAAGAATTTGAAGTAGAAAATCTAAAATTTAATTAGCTATTTTAGATATATGGTAAATATCAACATACTACTCCACTTTCTTATAAAAAGATTTACTGTTTATATTAAAGAAAATATGTATAGAATTTTTGTAACTGGTTAATAATATAGTTATACACAATAAATAACTATTAACAGGACCATTACAAATGATAAAAATGGTTTCAAATTGTGATGCTTATTTTTATTGATATAAAAAATAATGGTTGTTTTGAAAAATGAGACTAAAACCTTCTAATATAAATAAATCCTATTTATGTAATAATTTATATGGTATAATAAGAGCATAAAAATGTAAACCCAATACGTTTTTATTAAGTTAACCATAATAAAAAAGCATTCTCTATTAAGTGAATGCTTTTTTATTTTTTATAAGATATAATAATTTATGGATTAACTATCTTATTACTTAATCTTTATTTATAATAAATATGATAGTAAATATACCTTTAGTTCTTAGGTCAAAGCACATATAAAGAGCTAATAAAATTAATTTATATTCATAGCAGTTATCCCTATTTTTTATAATAATATTTTTCATTTGGAATGGAGGAAAACTAAAATGAATATACCAATAGATAAAAAGGTCCAGGCTCAAAATATATTTATGGCCAAAGATAAAAGATGCTTTATGTTGATAGAACAAAAAGCTTTTATTGGAACAAATGAATTTGTTTTTGATAGAGCTATAGCTTCAAAAGGTTACATAGGTGCTTATAAAAGAACTAAATTGGAGTCTACAAAAATTGAAAATAAAAGATTTGATAAATATCTATCCTATTTCAATTATGAAAGTAGTGACAAAAATTGTACTTATCTTATAAATCAGCTTGATAATAGAATATTTTTTAGATATCCAAAATATTCTGGTGAAGGTTTTGGATGTGTGATTCTAGATTATAAAAGATATAGTTATTTCAAAAAATTGGGATGTGAATTTAGATTTAGTGAAAATGATGAATTTGCAGGATTATTTTTGAATCTAAAATATGGTCCTGAGTGTGTAGGTATAATGACAGTACTTAGATAGTAATATAAAATTTATAGCATTTTAAAGAGAATGAAGTACTACAACATTTATATAACTAAACATATTATTTACTTAATAATATAAAACCTCTAAATTAGCTTATAAGCTAATTTAGAGGTTTTTATTACATTCTTCTATAGTCAAAATACTATTATGGTTTACATATATTTAATTTTATTGGTTTATATTTTCATCTATAACATTATCTTGTTGTTGTGGAATTTCTATATCTAAATCTGTTGTATTCAATCTTTCTTTTTCTTTCATTAATTTTTCATTAAGTTCATTATATTCGTCATAACCATAAATCCTTGATAATGCATCTTCTGCTTGAGTTATATAATAATATTTTTTAATACTAGTTGTATTTAATACTCTCAATCCATCTATAATATTTCTAACATCTGTTAATAGTTTTTGTTTAGCTTTTTCTTTTCCTTTATGTTTAGCTTCTTCTAATTCTTGAGCTTCTATTTCTTTTTTACTCAATAATTGAGCTTTTTGTTTTTCATATAATTTAATCCATGCTTCTTTTTCTTTATCTAACATAGCTTTTTTAACTTCTAATCGTTCTAATAAATTATTTTTAACTTTATCATCAATAACTATACCTATAGCTGCTTCAGTTTCATTGTGTTTCATATCAAATGTATCCAAATCATCAATAGAAGAATATGATAACTTTTCATACTCTGAAACAAGTTGTTTCGCCACTTGCTGTCTATCCTTATCTTGCATTCTCCATTCCTTTTCTATTAATATTAATCTTTTTTTCTCTTTTTCAGCTTCTTGAGCATCTAACTTGTCCATTGCAACTCTTGAATATAATATTTCATTATTTTTTTCATCTATAATTATAGTACTTGGTTTCTTAAAATCAATTTTAGGTAATCCATTTTGTATTTTCTCTATTGTCTTTTTCCATATAATACCTGAATAAGAAGCTCCATTTTCAGCTCTAGGGACTTCTTGTGGAGTATCATACCCTGTCCATGTAGCTAAAGTATATTGTGCTGTTCCACCTGCAAAATAGCTATCTCTATTATCATTTGTAGTCCCTGTTTTTCCAAATGCTATTATATTATCACCTGGTTTTACTTTCTTACCAGTTCCATAGTCTTTATTAAAAACATCTTTTAATATATCAATAAGCATATATGCTGTATCTTCAGTAAATACTCTGTTTTTTTTAATTTCTCCATTATATAATTCTCCTTCATTTGAGAATTCTATTTTATTCAAGCAAGATGCATCATTATAAACCCCTTGATTGACTATTGTACTATAACCTTTTGCCATATCAACAACCCTTACTCCTCGTGTTATTCCACCTAATGCTAAGGAGCCAACTGCATCACTGGGTTCAAGTGTAGAAAAATTCATTTTACTTAAATAATCTAAACCTGTAGTTGGTTTCATAGTTAAAAGCAATCTATAAGCTATAGTGTTACTTGAACAAGCAAGAGCTTCTCTTAATGTTATGTTACCTTTGTAACCTGAATATGCATTTTTCGGTTTTCCATCTTTAAATGGTTTATCTTCCATAATAAAACTTGGATAATATTTGCCTGAATCAAAAGCTGGAGCATAATCTGCAAGAGGTTTTATTGTAGAACCTGGTTGTCTTACAGCTAGGAAACCTCTATTAAAATTATCCTCTGTTCCTCTACCTCCAACAATTGCTTCTACTAGTCCAGTTTCATTATTAACCAATACACTAGCTCCTTGTAGCTTGTATTTTTTTGTTATGGAGTCTTTCTCAGAGAAATTTTTTAATGTTGTATCTACAGCTTCTTGTAATATATTTTGTTTATCTTTATCTAAAGATGTGTGTATTATATATCCACCTGAACGCACTAGGTTACTTTTTTCTGTATACTCTTCAGTATAACTTTTTTTATACTTTGCATATTCTTCTTCATCTGTTATTCCATACTTAAACTTAAATCCATCTAATTCCATTAATTTTAATACTGTACTGTACAATGCATAACTTGCCAAATAATCTTCTTTACCTTCAGATAGTTTTTTATCTAAAACTAGATTAATATCCTCATTAACAGCTTTTGTATATTCTTTTTTGGTTATTATTTCTTCTTTTAAAAGTTTATCTAATAATCTATTACGTTTTTTTAGTGATTCATCCTTATGTTCGACAGGATTGAATCGAGAAGGATTATTTGATAATCCTGCTAATATTGCTGCTTCAGATAAAGTTAAATTTTTAGGCTCTTTGCCAAAATAATATTTGGATGCACTATATACTCCATAACAACCACTTCCATAATAATTTGTGTTAACATAGAACTCCATAATATCAGCTTTACTATATTTTTTTTCTAATTCTGGAGCCAAGAAAA
Organism: Clostridioides sp. ZZV15-6597; assembly: GCF_020657815.1. Taxonomy (NCBI): domain Bacteria; kingdom Bacillati; phylum Bacillota; class Clostridia; order Peptostreptococcales; family Peptostreptococcaceae; genus Clostridioides; species Clostridioides sp. ZZV15-6597. The sequence goes on from NZ_JAGWCT010000160.1 coordinate 4,709, forward strand.
ATTCTATAAGCTTTCTTTTAAATGAACGTTCTTGTGTTAGTAACATGTTTTTTATAACCTGTTGAGTTATTGTTGACCCTCCTTGAGTAATCTCTCCTTTATTCCTGATTAAGGATACTCCTGCTCTAACTAGAGCTATGTAATCTATTCCATGATGAGATAAAAAATTTCTATCTTCAACTCCTATGTATACATTTTGAAGATTTTTAGAAACATTATCAATTTTACAATATTTATAATTATTAGCTTTGATTTCTTTAAGTAGATTATTATTTTTATCATATATCTTTGTATTTTCTAACAATGTAAATGTATTATTGTTTATAGAGGCTAACTTATCATATGCTATTTTTCTAGACTCATTTAATAAAGGTCTTATCTGTATGAATACAATTAAGGTGACTAAGAAAGATATAACTAAAAATAATATACTTCCATATTTCAATATTCTTTTTAACTTATATTTTAATATGTTTTTATCCATAATTTTTCTCCTTTACTAAGCTTTGTAATTAAAGAATCTTCAAAATTAAAACAGTTTTTGCATGTACTCATTTTTATTCCTCCCACGAATATTTTATATAATCTGCTAATTTCATAAGTAGCTGTTTTTCTGGTCCTATCTTTATTGATAGCTTCAAAGAAGCCAGAATTGACATAACTAAAAGTAATAGACATATGTATTTTAAATATCTTTTTAGTTTATTTTTATTCATATTGTCACCTATAAATCTTTAATCTCAGTAATTTCACTTAAGTCAAAAACTGTGAAAAAAAGCGGGTTACTATAATAATTATTTATGTAATTTTCTATTTTTTTAAAGTCATTAAATTTATTTTCTTTTGTATCTCTATTATTATCTTTTTTTATATTTATTTGTATATAATCATTTTTATTGAAAAAAACAATATATTTTTTGATATTTGTATTATGATTACACTTTTCATTATTTATTATTGATATAATTTTACTTTCTCTAAGATAATAAACTCTGTGAGTATCTTTGCCAATTTGCAATGCAATTCCATATCTTAAAGGAAATTTTTTGATTTTAACTATTCTTCCTGTTTTTATATATTTTTCTTTGCTTATAAATTCAACATAATCATTTATCTTATACATTTTATCCTCCCATATTTATTACTTATAATAATTTATATTTAATATATTTTATAATTCTTTATATCTAATATATTTAGATGTAAGTATTACAAACATATATTTATTAATATTTATATGTTTTATATATTGTTTGATTTCTGTCTCTTATACACATTCT
>NZ_JAGWCT010000161.1:0-6041 GCF_020657815.1 Clostridioides sp. ZZV15-6597
ACTATGATAATCGTGAAATAAAAAATGAATTACCTAAAGATGTATCTGCTATAACAGAAGGTAAAGGAGTACAAGGTCTATCACATTTTGAACATCTATATATTTCTGGATTTTCGGGAACAGGAATTGAAATTCCACTTTATGCAACTGGTAATGATATTACTGTTACCTCATGTGGTCTTGGTATAAAACTTGGAGAAAAATCTATGCTTTCTAGTAGTAAGATTCATAAATGTAAAAATGGAATGGAAATTACAACTGGTGTCAGCTTAAACAATGTAAAAATAGAAGATATTCAAGAAGTAGGTATTAATAATAAAGGGCTTGGTTTCAATCTTATGATGAATCTTGCAGTTGATAAATGTGGATACTGCGGATTTATGTTTGGAAAAATGTCTCATAGCCAGATAACTGCAAGATTTACTAACTGTAGTCAATATTATAAAAACGTTGACTATGATACTTATAAAAATCTTCCAGATAAAAAAGAAGAAGCTTATTCTATACTTTATGGAGACACTTTAGACAACTGCAATATTGTATTGATGAATAATAATGTTGATACTCTAGAAAATGGTCTAGAGCGTAAGATACATGTAATCAAAGCGAATGAAACAACTAATGTAACTCTAGAATGTGATGCTGAAGCTGATAGCTTTATACAATGTGCAAAAGGTAACTTGCTATTAGAAAATGGTAGAAATACTTATAAGTTTTATGATGGTGAGATTTGTTCTGTAGGCAGAGTTCAAGTTTCTGATGTAAATCAAGGTGATTTACTTAAGATAATTGACAATACACTTTATGTAGATGATGGTGGAAAAGATTTAGTAGTTCCTAAACTACAGAAGAATTCTGTTATATCTTCAATATTAGATTCAGAAGAAGAGATAAGTAAATTGCATAGTGGAACATGGGAACAAATTGGTGTAAAAACACTTAATGGAGAGCCTATGTATTATTATAAAAAAATAAATGATTAGTTTCAAAATGAGGAGGTAGTGAATTATGGGAGAACCTATAATAATTAAAGAAACAGATGGATGGATTAATGTTTTAAATTATGGAGTTTGTAATGAGGAAAAAGAAGATGTAAGTTCTAGGGTGCAAGAAATTATAAATGCTGCACCAGAAGACTCTATTATATATTTTCCAAGAGGTAAGTACTTATTTACAAGTGGTATAGAGATTAACAAACGATTAACACTATGTGGAGATGCATATTTTAGGTCAAATAATCCAGATAATGATTATTTTTTTTCAGGAACAACACAATTTTCTGGTAAATTTGATAAAGAAGATGAAGCAAATGGTACAATGGAAAGTTTTACAATGATAACGGTAAAGGGAGTAAAGCATTGTATTAAAAGTATTTCTTTTCAATCAGATAACTGCAAGAATGCGGAGTCACCTGATGTACCTCCTGCAAATGGAGAACCAGGATTTCATCATGAAATAATATTCAAAAGTGAACACAAAGGGAAATGTATATCAGCAATTGTATGTGAAAATGTATCAGAAGGGCCTGGTCATTATGAAAATGTAGACTTTGGTGGTTTTGGTGAAATTGCACTTAAGATGCCTAATAATTCCACAGTAAATGATATTACTGTTTTTTCGTGTAATCGTGGAATTAGTACAGGAGAAAATTCAATAATTACTAATGGAAAGACTTGGGGATGTGATTATGGAATGGAGATTTCTACAGGAACTTTTATTAATGGTATGAGAGTAGAAGAAGTTGGTAAGGTTGGTATTGATAATGTTGGTGAGGGCTCAAACTTGGTTACAGATATTACAATTGACCAATGTGGATATTGCGGATTTAAGTTTGATTCGATGTCTAATACACACATATCAGCAAATATCTTAAGATGTGGACAATACTATTTTAACTTTAGCTATGATGACTACTTAAAGCTAGATAATAGAGTTAATGAAGCATATTCTTTATTTTATGGGAATTCAATAGAGTCAAGTAATATAACAATCTCAAATAGTAATGTAGATTATTGGGATGATAAAGGGAAAGATAAATTTAATGAAGGAAAAGGGGATCTAAGATATAGTCCGCATAAGGTATACCTTATAAAAGCTCTTGAAACCAATAATATGTTATTAAGATGCCCTGTAGATGCTACTGACATGGTTGTTGAGTTAGAAAAAGGAAACCTAATATACAATAATAAAAAACAAACTGTTATATTTTATAATGGAAAAATAAGTAGTATCAATGGAGTTGATATATCTGAAGAAGAGCATAATGGCAAAATTATGATAAAAAAAGGTGAGATGTATATAAATAGTGATGATAAAGATATTAAAATGTATACTCCACAGATAAATGATATTATGACAACAGGAAATGAAAGTAGCGATACAGTTGCTCAGTATTATGGTGGAAAATGGGAGAAAATTGCTGAAAAAGTAGAGTTTGGAATGGCGGTAAGATATCATAAAATGATAGAAAAATAAGCAAATGTATGGTATTTAAACTAGCACGTTACTAGTAGTCTAGTTGTTATAGTATAGTTAAATTTATAACTATAAAAAATTCATCTAATACCAAAAATACATAATATTTTGGTATTGAGTAAATAAGAAAGGAATAAATAATATTATGGAAGAAATTAAAAATGAAATAACAATTAACATATTAGAAAAAAATCCTAAGATCAAAAACGATGGTTCAGAAGATGTGGGACCTTTCATACAGGAAGTTATTGATAAGCTACCATTTAAGTCTTGTATTTTATATTTCCCAAAAGGTAAATACTTATTTAAAACTGGTATCACAATTGATAAAGAAATTACATTATTAGGAGATTCTGATGCATCAACATCTGCTACAGAATTTATAACACGAGGAGTTCCTAATATGAGTATTATTACATTAAAAAAAATGAAACAATGTATTAAAAATATAAGTTTTTATTCTGACAGCTGTGAGATGATTGTTCATGATGAACCCCCAACAAAAGGAAATCCACATTATCATTATGAAATGCTCATTAAGACAAATGAGAATAATGAAGAAATGAAGGGTGTGTCAGCAATTACAACTGATGGTTTGGCTAATGTTCACAGAGGTCTTGGTCATTATGAAAATCTTTATATAAGTGGTTTCTCAGGCATAGGAATTCAGATACCATATTATGCAATTTCAAATGACATTACAGTTACCTCTTGTGGGTTAGGTATTGATACAGGTATCGATGCAATTATTTCTAACAGCAGAATATATAAATGTAAAAATGGAATGAGAATTATGACTGGAACTAGTATAAATAGTGTAAGAATTGAAAAGATACAACAAGTTGGTCTTAGAAGTAGCCAAATTGAGGGTCTTGAGGCATTTGGTAGTTACAAAATCGATAATATTACAATTGATCAATGTGGGCATTGTGGTTTTCTATTTGGTGCAATAAGAGATACTTATATATCTGGAATTATAAGAAGATGTGGGCAACGTTATTATAATACAGATTATGATACTTATTTAAAGATAAAAGAGGAAAAAGTAGGAGCATATTCTTTACTTTCTGGAAACTATTTTACTAATTGCCATTTTAATCTAATTAGTGATAATAAAGATAACTGGGATGATGGTTTAGAATATAAGCATAAAGTTTATGTATTTGAAACTCTTCAAATACCAAATTCTACACTGAAATGTAGCATAGATGCTTATGATTATATAGTAAAATCAGTAGACGGAGGTGGAAATTTAAGGTTACAAAATAACTCTAATGATTATATATTTATTGACTCATCTATTCCAGAAATTATTAATGGAATTAATTCAGTGGACTATCGCAAAAACGAAAATTTATTCCTATTACAAAATGGTATGTTTAGTTTTAAAGATGGCAATAATCGAAAAAATATATTTAGACCTTGTCCGGGTCTTGTTGTTAAATCAACAGATTCAGATATTTCTAAGATAAAATCTACCTATGGAGGAGAATGGATAAAAGTTGGCTCTGAACCTATTGGAAAAGAAACTGTAAATTATTATAAATTATTATAAGTACTTTATTCAAAGTAAATTATATAAAGAAATGAATCCTTATAACAGGATTCATTTCTTTATGTAAAATATTTTATAATAAACTTTTAATCTATATCAAGCATTTTTAAGTACTTCTCATTAACTTTATATACATCCTTTTCTCTAGATAAAATCTCTATCTCTTCAAGATTATTAAACACTTCCATCAACTGGTCAACTAATTCGATTTCCTTTATTCCAGCCTTTAAGTATCTACTTTTATTCTTTTTAATATAGTTTTCTAATGTCATAGAATAGTTATCTTTATTACAAATATATTTTAATATATGTTCTTCTGTTGATGATAGAGTAATATCATTTTCAAATAACTCCTCTTTCAACACACTCTCTAAAGACTTTCTATCATGCATGTTACGCATTTCATTTATAGATTGTATTATAGACTTTAACATAAACTCTATAAATATAGTTAAATTATATCCCTTATTCTCTACATCAAGTATAGCCTTATAATACTTAGTTCTATTTTTAGATATTATATATGATATTGAAAACTCTTTAAAAGTATCATATCCTTTATTAATTAAATACAAGTAAGACAATGCTCTTGAAGTTCTCCCATTTCCATCACTAAATGGATGAACATATACAAAATAGAAGTGAATTATCGCACTTTTAATTAAATCACTAATTTTGCTATTTTCCATAAAATCTATTAATTTACCCATAAAGTCATATATCTTCAAAGAATCAAGCCCTGTATGTATAATCTTACCTTTTGAATCACATACATATACTTTTTCAGTTCTATACTCGTACTCTTCTGAATCTAAGCAGTTTTCACCCAATATATGATGTAAGTCATATATAAATTTGTGACTATACAATTTATCTAAGTTATCTAATCCATATTCTAAGGCTCTATGATTATTGTAAATCATATACTCACTTTTATTACTTGGTTTCATCTTTCCTCTAATTATAGATTTTGCAATCTTTCTAGTTGAAAAAGCACCCTCTATTACACTAGAATAATAAGACTCCAGTGCCAAGTCATTTTTATCTTCTATTACTTTAAATATCTTACTTGATGTTAATTTATTTGTTTCATTTATTAAATTTAATATATTCTCAGTCTCATGATAGTATAGTTTCTTATTATCAAAACTATTTAGAGGAAGTACAATTTTATTTCCTGTAGAGTATTTATTTTTGTATTCTTCTATTGTCACTTTAATCACCACCTTAGATTATCTTTATCTATTAATATTAACAAAAACTATTGGTTTTTACACTATTTTATATATTATAATTTTATTTCTGTTAATTATTATTCCATCTATAATCAATTCAAATCTTCCTAGAAGCATAAATTATTTATTTATAAACAATTTATAAACAATTTATAAACAAATCGACTATTAATACAGTGTTTTATTATAGTAACATAGAAATTGTAGGAAGGATATTATTATCATAAAGATTATCTCTGAGATTATAAAGATAAACAGATTTACTCTAATTATAGTAAAAATATATTTATTCCTACAAATATAAATAACTTAAATTTTAAAAGGAGGAATTAATCATGGCAATTGAAACTAAAACTCCAGACTGGGTTAATGTGCTGGAGCTAAACAGTAAAATAGACATTACTGGAAAATCTGATGTAAGTGATATGATACAAGATATTGTTTCTGATGAATCACTAAAAGATTCTGTTATATATTTTCCAAACGGTGACTATTTATTTGAAAAAGGTATTAAGATTAGACAACAAATAACACTTCAAGGAAATTCTTATTATGGAGGCGATGTTCCAGAATTAAGTGAAAGTGAAGACAATAAAAAGCCATTCATAGGAGCAACAAACTTTATAACTAGAGGCGTTTCTAATATGAGTATCATTACATTGACAGAGACAAATCAAACTATAAAAAATATTAACTTTTACTATGATAATCGTGAAATAAAAAATGAATTACCTAAAGATGTATCTGCTATAACAGAAGGTAAAGGAGTACAAGGT
>NZ_JAGWCT010000162.1:0-6023 GCF_020657815.1 Clostridioides sp. ZZV15-6597
GAATTTTAAAGGTAAATATGTTGCAAATACTGCATTTTAATAAAAAGTAGTCATTTCTTGTAAAATGGATAGTTTTTAGTAAAAATCAATATAATTATAATATAAAAATAAAACTTTTCAGAAAATTCATATAAAAAGATGGACTTTTTATCAATAATTATATGCCAAAATAATCCAATTTATTTTCTATTATACCGATATGAAATGTATAAATCAATAGGAAAGACAACTAATATAACATATTCTATATATATAGTATAGCAAAATTTTACAAATTTTAAAGTAAATATAAACTATCCATTTTACAAGAAATGGAAACTTTTGGAATGTGTTTATTTGCTAGTGGTTTATAATCAAATAGAGGTGCTTTAATGGGAGGAAATTTTTATGAGGAAATTACAAAAAAAATTAATGGTTTTTTTATTTATTTGTATAATTTTACAAGTTAAATATACAACACCAGTCTATTCTTTACATAAGCTTTATAAAAATAACTCCATAAATAACTTTGAATTCAACTTATTTAATAAACAATTTATTAGCTACTATGCATTGCAGATAATATTTACTATGACGATAATATGTCTAGTACTTATTTTTTATATAGTATATGATAAATTAAGTTTAAGAGTTAAATTACAAAATATAGTGTATACAGATGGTCTTACAGGAGCAAGTACTATGGATAAATTTGTAATTGATGCTAAAAAAATATTAAGCAAAAACACTCAAGAGAAATATGCGTTATTATATATAGATATTGATAAATTTAAGTATATAAATGATTTGTTCGGATATGAAGTGGGAAATAAAATTTTATGTAGTTTAACAAATATTATTAAACATAATATATTTGAAGAAGAAATATTTGCAAGGATATCTGCTGATAATTTCACAATAATTATGAAATATAGAGAAGAAGAAGATATAATAAATAGATTAGAATGTATATTTAAAGAATTGGATTTATTTAATAATAATCAGGAAGAAAAATATAAATTAGTTTTAAGCTGTGGAATATACTTTATACTTCCAGAAGATAAAGATATCAACCCAATAATAGATAGAGCTAATATACCTCATAAAATGGCAAAAGGAGGACATAAAAGTTCATATGCATTTTATGATAACAAGATTCATGATCAAGAAATAAAAGAAAAAGAGATGGAAAATACAATGTTCTCAAGCTTAGAAAATAAAGAGTTCATAGTGTATTTGCAACCTAAAATAGAACTAAATACAGGAGAAATACAAGGTTCGGAAGCACTTGTACGATGGAAAAATCGTGATAAGGGATTAATTCCTCCAAGTGAGTTTATACCATTTTTTGAGAAAAATGGTTTTATAATAAATTTAGATTTATATGTACTAGAAGAAGTTTGTATACAGCTTAGAAAATGGATTGATGCAGGTATAAACCCAGTAACTATTTCAGTTAATGTCTCAAGAATCCATTTATATTGCAATAATTTTATAGAAACCTATAAAAATATAATTGATAAGTACAATATACCTGCAAAATATATAGAACTTGAATTAACTGAGAGTATTATATTTGATAATTTTGATATTTTAATTGATATAATGAATAATTTAAAAGAGATAGGCTTTTTAATATCTATGGATGATTTTGGTTCAGGGTATTCATCATTAAATATGTTAAAAGAAATTCCTATGGATATCTTAAAACTTGACCAAAAATTTATCATGGAAACATATAATAGTAAGAGAAGTAAAATAATTGTTACTAAAGTTGTAGAGATGGCAAAGGAATTGGGGATGAAAGTAATATCTGAAGGTGTAGAGACAGAAGCACAGTTTAAACTATTGAAGGAAGTCAAATGTGATATGGCACAAGGATATCTATTTGGAAAACCAATGCCAATTGAAGAATTTGAAAAATTGATTGCATACACTTCAGCAAAAGAATAATTAATTTACTTTATAAAAAATGAATAAGTTATATTAAAAATGAACTCTAATCTAGTGTTCATTTTTTATGTGGATTTTTATACATCTATTTATTGAAATATGTAAACATTAACAAATATAAATATAGTCTTACCTCATATAGATTAACTAAAATACTAGAATGTAGTATCTATTGGTGTCATCTATTGAAATTACATTCCAGTATTTATTTTGCAGTAATGATTGTATAACTCTTGAACTTTTGATTTTATCAATGTTTTAAGCTCAACTGGTTCTAGTACTGTGGCCTCTTTTCCAAATGACAAGAAATATTCAGCTACCCAGTTTAGTGTTGTTTTTGAGATATACATATCTATGTAGCCGCCATTAGGAAAAATAGTCAATCCTTTTGCTAATAGAAATTCTGTCTCACAGCGTTTTACTCCTATATCTGTTAGTTGAATTTTAATATGATAATCTTTAGCAACTTCTAAATTTTCAAGATATTCATGTATTGAATTTGGAATACTGTATTTTGAACTTGTTATATTTTCTATATTTACAATCTTTTCAATTCTGTCTACACGAAATTCACGGATAGATTTTGACTTTAAGCAATACGCTGGACAGTACCAAAGACCATTCATTGCATATAAACCAACAGGGATAATAGTTCGGATACTTTGGTTTTTATTTGATGAATATTGAACTGTAAGAGCAGAATTATTTGTAATTATGTTAAATAGTTCTTTCAATAAGGGAGAAGAGCAATGTTTATCTGGTGTCCAGAATACAATTTTATTTTGTATTTGAGTAATATTATGTTGTACATCTGCTGGTAGACAATTTAAAAACTTCTTTAATACAGAGACTTTCTCTTGTTCAAATGGCAAATCACGATAAAAAGCTAATGATTGATAGGCAAAAAATATTGCTTTTGCTTCACTTTCTGAAAAGGTAATTGGTGGTAGTATACGTTCTTTTAACATATGATAACCACCTGTTGCTCCTGTTTCTGAATATAGAGGGAATCCCATGCTTTCTAAAGCTTGTAAATCCCTAAGTATCGTTCGTTTTGATACACAAAATTCTTCAGACAATTCTCTCAAGGTAAAATTTCTTTTTGCATTTATAGTTATTATCAATTCAATTAAGCGCTCAGCCTTTGACATTTTTCTACTCCTTTTTTTATAATAGTGACAATTATTGTCACTATTATATGATAGGATATTATCATGTTGAAAGCAATATAAATATTACAGAAAGGATAAGATATTTAATATGAAAGCTGAGGATATATTCAATTACTGTGTATCAAATTTAGATGATGTTGTTTTAACAGACAATTGGGGGGAAAGAGGTATATTTTATAATCCTAATGGTATTTTAAAGAAAGGAGTATATGTTCTTACTATCAAAGAAAAAGATGGTGAAAATGACAAAAGTTCATCACTCAACCGAAGTAATGTTTATCGTGTGAATGTATGTTTGAAAAAGGAAACATTTATTAAAATGTTCGATTATATTCCAAAGCGTCCAGAGGCTGGGCAAATTGTGAAAATGGATTTTGATTTTAAAAAAATGGATACAATTATGCCTCATCCTGTTTACGCATGGATGGGATGGGTGTGTGTCTTAAATCCTTCAGAAAAAACATTTAAAGAATTAAAAGTAATGATACAAGAGTCATACGATTTTGCTAAGGAAAAATTTGCTAAAAGGATAAAAAAGTAATAGTATGTGAACATAATTATAATAAAGGCTACCAAGACCTGAAAATACAATTCTATTTTTTCACTTCATATATTCTTATAGATTCACATAAAATTTGGTAGCCTTGAATGAAAATCTCTAAACCAGACAAGAGAAAAATAAATACCAAATGAAATATCAAAAAACATAGTGATTAAGGAAATTTCTTGTATTATACCTATTCAGACCTGAAGATTTTGAGATTTAATAATAGGTTTTAAAATGCTATTTTTTATAAAAACTATATTTAAATGAAAAAGCTTGTAGATATTTATAATTTTATCTAAAAATAGTTGACATATGAGCTGTGTTATTATATTATTGTATTAGGTTATTAATACAATAATATAATAACACAATAAGGAGGCATGAATATGGAATGGGAACTTGATAATAACAAACCTATATATATACAATTAGTAGAACATCTAAAGTTAAAAATAGTTTCAGGGGAAATAAAAATAGGTTCTAAATTAGAAACAGTAAGAGCACTTGCAGAGGATGCTGAAGTTAATCCAAATACAATGCAAAAAGCTTTAACAGAACTGGAAAGACAAGGATTAGTTTATAGCCAAAGAACAAAAGGAAGATTTGTAACAGATGATAAGGAAAAAATAAAAGCTATGAAAGAGGAAATAGCCAATGTTGAAATAAATACGTTAAAAGAAACTTTAGTAAAACTTGGATATGACAAAGATGAAATGTTAAAACTTATAACAGAAAATTTGAAAGGGGAATTATAAAATGGATAAAAATATAAATAATGTTTCTCAAAATGACATAGTTGAATTTAAAGGTGTAAATAAAAGCTATGGAACTAAAAAAGTTTTAAAGAATGTTGAATTGAATATACCAAAAGGAAAAATAGTTGGCTTGTTAGGTCCTAATGGAAGTGGTAAAAGTACAATGATTAAATTGATGAATGGATTGTTACAACCTGATGATGGTGAAATTATGATAAATGGAATGAAGCCATCTATAGAAACAAAAAAAATAGTATCATACTTACCAGAAAGAACTTATTTAAACGACTGGATGAAGGTATCAGACTTACTTAAATTTTTCTATGATTTTTATAGTGATTTTGATGTTAGAAGAGCAAATGAAATGATTAAGAGTTTAGATATTGATGTAAATGAAAAATTAAAAACAATGTCTAAAGGAACTAAAGAAAAAGTACAACTTATTCTAGTCATGTCAAGAAAAGCAAATATATACATTTTAGATGAACCTATTGGAGGTGTTGACCCAGCTGCAAGGTCATATATACTTAAGACTATACTAAAAAACTATTCTGAGGATAGTACTTTGTTGATTGCAACTCATTTAATAAGTGAGATAGAGAATATATGTGATGAAGTAATATTTATATCTAAAGGTGAGATAGTATTACAAGGAGATGTTGAAGCAATAAGAGAGGAAAAAGGTAAATCTATAGATGCATTATTTAGGGAGGAATTCAAATGTTAGGAAAACTATTAAAATATGAGTTAAAGGCAAGTGGAAGAACGTTTATACCATTATATATAGCTATAATAGTAGTGGCTATATTAAATGGAATATTTATGAAGATTGATATATTCCAAATACAAGGAATAGGAATACTTGTTCTTACAAGTCTTTTTATGGCACTAGGTGTTTTAACTATTGTAGTTACAATTCAAAGATTTAGAAAAAATCTTTTGGGAGATGAAGGATATTTAATGTTTACTCTTCCTGTTAGTACTAGTTCGCTTATATTATCCAAATGTATAACAGCACTTATATATGCGGTACTTAGTTTTATAGTTGCAGTAGTTACATTTTCAGTACTAATGTTTTTTAGTGCTTCTGGAATTGAATTTGCTGAGATTTTAGATTTTTTTAATAATGTTTTTAAATTGGGATTTGAAAACTTTTTAGATATTTTCTTGTTATTATTAACAATGCTTATTTCATATACTTCATTCATTTTATTGCTATACACAGCAATTTCAATGGGGCAATTACCAAGATTTAATAAACATAGAAATGTATCCGCATTTGTTTCTTTTATAATTATAAATATGATAATATCAACTGTTGGTAATACAATTGAAAGATTTTTACCAAGAGAAAATACTAATATGATTTATCATTTATATCAAAGCTCTCATTTTATGTTTGCTATACTTGGTAGTATTATACTTTTAGTAATATTATTTATTGCTACAAAATATATACTAGATAGAAATTTAAATTTAGAATAGATATTTTTATAAAGAGCCATCTTTTAGAGTTACCCTAAAAGATGGCTCTTGTTTACTTTAATAAGTAACCAATTGAGTATTATGTAAACAGAAATAAATTCTTATATATGGTTAAATGTGTATGTGTATTAT
>NZ_JAGWCT010000163.1:0-5628 GCF_020657815.1 Clostridioides sp. ZZV15-6597
GTTTGAATGATTTAATTGAAAGGGAAAAATATTTATATAAGAAAATTATATAAAATTTTTAAAAAAATTTAAAAAATTTGTTTATTGTGTAGGAAAAAAAATAATATAATAGAATTAAATAGATTAATTAATAAAAAAAATTTTAAAAAGTAAAATTTTTATAAAATGATTAATAAAATGGGAAAAGGAACATAAACTAAACAATAATAGGTATTATCAATAGTAAATTTATAAATTCATTATTAAATGAAAAGAGCTATTATAAATTTTCTGGAGGAAAAATGGATATATTTGATATTGGAGTAGACATAGTTGAAATTGACAGAATAAAAAAAGCTGTAGAAAAAAATAATCGGTTTTTAAAGAAAATATTTACAGATAAAGAAATTGAATATTTTAATTCTAAAAATTTTAAGGCAGAAAGTATAGCTGGTAATTTTGCAGCTAAGGAAGCTATAAGTAAATCTATGGGTACAGGAATCAGAATGTTTAACTTTAAAGATATAGAGGTTATCAGAAATGAAATGGGAAAACCAATAGTAAAAACTTATAATAATCTGGCAAAAATGTGCATAGATTATAATGTTTTAGAAATAAAAGTTTCAATATCACATTCAAAAGATTATGCTATAGCAAATGCGATAACTATAATTAAGGACTAAGGAGTGATTACATTATGATGGATAAAACAGCAAAAGAAATAATGACAACAGATGTAATAGTAGCAAAACAAGATGATAGTATAGCAGATGTAGCTAATATGCTAATTGCGGAGAAAATAGGAGGATTGCCAGTTGTAGATTCAGAAAATAAAGTTGTTGGAATAATTTCTGAAACAGACATTCTTAAAAAAGAAAAATATATAGAAGCACCTCTATATATAAATTTATTACAAGGGCTGATTTTTTTAGATGATTTAAAAAAGGTAGAAAAAGACATAAAGCAAGTAGCAGCTTATAAAGTCGGAGAATTGATGTCTAAGGACATAATAAAAGTTCATGAAGATGATAAGTTTGACGATGTGGCTAATATAATGATTAAAAAATCAATAAACAGAGTTCCTGTAGTAGATGATGACAATAAACTTAAAGGTATAATTTGTAGATATGATATAATAAAAGCTTTATATAATGAATAGACTAAAGTAGGAGGTGTGATGTGAGAAAAAAGTGGACTATAGTATGTATTATGTTCTTGGCACTGGTTATAATTGTAATAGGATGCCAAAAACGACAGTCCACAAAAGAAGAAGTATACAAAGATTTTCAAAAGCAGATTTCTGATATGAATTCTTACAGTTGTAAAGCTGAAGTAGAAGTAGTTGGAAATAAGAGCCCACACAATTATGTTTTAATTCATACTTATAAAAAAACTGATAACTATAAATTAGAAGTAATTTCCCCAAAACACTTAAAGGGGAAAAGTATAGAGTATCAAGGTGATAAAATATTAGTTAAAAATCCAAATATCAGTGATATAGTGGAATTGCCTAATACAGGAAAAAATAATCAATATCTTTTTATAGGAGACTTTATAAAAAATTATCTTCAAAACGAAGAGATGAAAATAAAGTTATCCAAAGGAAACTTGGTTTTGGAGACTTTTATTCCTGGGGATAATAAATATTTTAATAAGCAAGTATTATATGTAAATGCTGACACAAAGAACCCTGAAAAGATGGAAGTATTAGATAATGAAGGAGTGCCAAGATTTACAGTAAAATACAGAGATTTTGAATACAGAAACTAAGGGGGACTAAAGAAATGCAAAAAATAACAGTGCCTACATGGGCAGAGATAAATCTAGATAACTTAAGATTTAACTTAAAAAATATTAAAAATTTATTAGAAGAAGATATTAAAGTTTGTGGAGTAATAAAAGCTGATGCATATGGACATGGTGCAGTAGAAGTTGCAAAATTATTACAAAAGGAAAAAGTAGATTATTTAGCAGTAGCAAGAACTGCTGAAGGAATTGAGCTTAGACAAAATGGTATAACACTTCCTATTTTGAACTTAGGATATACTCCAGATGAAGCTTTTGAAGATTCTATAAAAAATAAAATAACTATGACAGTTTATTCTTTAGAAACAGCACAAAAGATAAACGAAATTGCAAAATCTTTAGGAGAAAAAGCCTGTGTTCATATTAAAATAGACTCAGGAATGACTAGAATAGGTTTCCAACCTAATGAAGAGTCAGTACAGGATATAGTAAAATTAAATAAATTAGAATATATAAATTTAGAAGGTATGTTTACTCATTTTGCTACAGCTGATGAAGTAAGTAAAGAGTACACTTATAAACAAGCTAATAATTATAAATTTATGTCTGATAAGTTAGATGAAGCTGGTGTAGAAATAGCTATAAAGCATGTATCAAATAGTGCAGCTATTATGGATTGCCCTGATTTAAGATTAAATATGGTAAGAGCAGGAATAATATTATATGGTCATTATCCATCTGATGATGTATTTAAAGAAAGACTAGAACTAAAACCAGCCATGAAATTAAAATCAAAAATCGGACATATAAAACAAGTTGAACCAGGTGTAGGAATAAGTTATGGACTAAAATATACAACTACTAGTATGGAAACAATAGCTACAATTCCAATAGGATATGCGGATGGATTCACTAGAATTCAAAAGAATCCAAAAGTTCTTATTAAAGGAGAAGTATTTGATGTAGTTGGTAGAATTTGTATGGATCAAATAATGGTTAGAATTGACAAAGATATAGACATAAAAGTTGGAGATGAGGTTATACTATTTGGAGAAGGTGAAGTTACAGCTGAACGTATAGCCAAAGACTTAGGAACTATAAACTATGAAGTGTTATGCATGATATCAAGAAGAGTTGACCGTGTTTATATGGAAAATAATGAGCTTGTACAAATAAACAGTTATTTGCTAAAATAAAACCATGATATTATAATCTGGGAGGCGATTTTGTGTACGATAAGAGTAAAGAAAAAATAGAAGTTACTTTACCAGACTCTCTGATTTCTGAAGTTGATAGTATTGTTCAGATGGAGAACAGTAACAGAGAAGATTTTGCAAAAGCTGCTTTTCAGTTCTATATAACTCAGAAAAAGAGAATTCATATTAAAGAATCTATGAAAACGGGTTATAGAGAAATGGGTCAAATTAATCTGTCATTAGCTGAACTAGGCATGACAGTTGACGAAGTATCTTCTGATGATAAAAATGAAGGGAAGATTGCCCAAGGTGAGTACTAATTGTGAAATAAAGCGTGGTGATTTATATTACGCTGATTTAAGTCCAGTTGTTGGTTCAGAACAGGGAGGAGTTAGGCCTGTTCTGATAATACAAAATGATGTAGGTAATAAATATAGTCCTACAGTTATAGTATCAGCTATAACATCTCAGATTAATAAAGCCAAATTACCTACTCATGTAGAGATAAGTTCCAATGAATATGGTCTTAATAAAGACTCAGTGATTCTTTTAGAACAAATCAGAACTATTGATAAAAAGAGACTGAGGGAAAAAATTGGTTGTCTAGATGAAAATATGATGATAAAAGTAGATGATGGGCTTCAAATAAGTTTAGGATTGTTTACTTTTTAAAGAGGGGTTTGTCTTTTGTTAGACAATCCCTTTTTTCTTTAAAAATATTTTATAGAGTTTAATTTTAGGAACCTAAGCTAATAAAATCAAAAATAACGCAAAAAAATAGCATAAAAGTGATATAATAAGATGGAATTGATATAAAATTACAAACTCAAGGGAGGTAATTACATGAGAGACCATAAGGGATTAAATGAGATTGCGCGTATCATAAGAAGAGATATAGTCTCTATGATACATAGAGCCAAATCTGGACATCCAGGAGGGTCATTATCAGTAGTTGAAATACTTACTGCGTTATACTTTGATGAAATGAATGTGGATTCTTCAAAACCTAAAATGGAGGATAGAGATAGATTTGTATTATCAAAAGGACATGCTGCACCAGCATTATATGCAACATTGGCTGAAAAAGGTTATTTTGATAAGGAAGAATTAAATGGACTGAGGAAAATAGGAAGAATGTTACAAGGACATCCAGATATGAAAGGAACACCTGGCGTGGAGATATCCACAGGTTCTTTAGGGCAAGGTTTTTCGGCTGCATGTGGGATGGCTATGGCATCAAAATTAGATAATGCACCATGGAATGTATACACTTTACTTGGTGATGGAGAAGTTCAAGAAGGGATAGTTTGGGAAGCTGCTATGAGTGCTGCACATTATAAGCTTGATAATTTAATTGCTTTTTTAGACAATAATGGACTTCAGATAGATGGAAACATAGAAAGTGTAATGAACTTAGGTTCAATCGTTGATAAATTTAAGGCTTTTGGATGGAATGTAATTGAAATAGATGGTCATGATTTTGACCAAATATTTGCTGCTCTTGATATAGCTAAATCAACAGTTAAAAAGCCTACAATGATAATTGCAAAGACTATAAAAGGTAAAGGAATATCTTTTATGGAAAATCAAGCAGGATGGCATGGGACAGCTCCAAATGATGCAGAACTAGAACAAGCCTTACTTGAATTAGGAGGT
Source organism: Clostridioides sp. ZZV15-6597 (assembly GCF_020657815.1). Classification (NCBI taxonomy): domain Bacteria; kingdom Bacillati; phylum Bacillota; class Clostridia; order Peptostreptococcales; family Peptostreptococcaceae; genus Clostridioides; species Clostridioides sp. ZZV15-6597. The sequence goes on from NZ_JAGWCT010000163.1 coordinate 4,578, forward strand.
GCTGACAATGAATAAAATGGCAACAAGAGAAGCATATGGTAAAGCTTTAGTAAAATTAGGTCAAATAAATGACAATGTTGTAGTGTTAGATGCAGATTTATCAAAGTCTACAAAGACACATGATTTTTATGAAGCATTTCCAGATAGATTTTTTAATATGGGTATAGCTGAACAAAATCTAATAGGTGCTGCTTGCGGATTATCAACTGCTGGAAAAATACCTTTTGCTAGTACTTTTGCTATGTTCGCTACAGGGAGAGCCTTTGAGATTATAAGAAATTCAGTTTGTTATCCAAAGTTAAATGTAAAAATTTGTGCTACTCATGCAGGACTTACTGTTGGAGAAGATGGAGCATCTCATGAAAGTGTAGAGGATATTGCAATAATGAGAGCTATACCAAATATGACAGTTCTTGTTCCAGCTGATGGAGTAGAGACAGAGAAGATGATTTTTGAAATAGCTAAATACAATGGACCTGTTTATGTTAGATTAGGAAGAAGTTCAGTTCCAGTTTTATTTGATGAGGATTATCATTTTGAAATAGGAAAAGGTGTAGTACTAAGAGATGGCAATGATGTCACAATTATAGCTTGTGGGATTATGGTGAATGATGCTATAATGGCACAAGAAAAATTGCAAGAAGAAGGCATTAGTGCCAGAGTCATAAATATGTCCACAATAAAACCTATAGATAAGGATTTAATATTAAAAGCAGCAAAAGAAACTAATGCTATTGTAACTGTAGAAGAACATAGTATAATTGGAGGTTTAGGTTCTGCTGTGAGTGAGACAGTTGGAGAATCTTATCCAACTATTGTAAAAAAAGTTGGGATTAAAGATTCATTTGGAGAATCTGGTGCTCCAAATGAATTGTTAAAAAAATATGAATTAACTTGTGATGATATAGTAAAAGCTGTAAAAGAAGCTATTCTTGCAAAAAGAATGTAAGAAATATAAATTATGCATGTTTGTTAATAATATAATATGTGTATAAGAGAGATATAAAGCATTATATGAATTTATATCTCTCTTTTTTATACACTATATCAA
>NZ_JAGWCT010000164.1:0-5583 GCF_020657815.1 Clostridioides sp. ZZV15-6597
AAGAGAAAGTAATATAAGTATTGATATTAAGGATATTAAAAAAGATGAAAAGGAAGGTACAAAAATAAATTATGATTCTAAAATAGACACTTTAGCAGGAGAAATCTCATTTTCAAATGAAGTATTATTGACTAAAGACAAACAAAAAAACTATAAAATAAGATGGCAGTCAAACGTTATATTTCCAGAACTTGAAAATGATAATAAGGTGCTAGTATCAACACTTAAAGCTAAAAGAGGAAATATTTTAGATAGAAATGGTGAAGTACTTGCTGGGAAAGGTCTTGCATCTGTTATAGGATTAGTGCCTAGAAAGATGAGTAATAATGTAGAAGACCTAAAAAAACTATCTGATTTACTAGATATACCAGTTGAGCAAATCCAAAAAAAATTAGATGCATCTTGGGTAAAAGAAAACTCAATGGTACCTATAAAAACTATTGAAAAAATAGAAGAAAATCCAGATGGCTCTGTAACAGAAAAAGATAAATTATTACAAGAATCACTACTTAGCATTTCAGGAGTTAAAATATCTAATACAGAGGTAAGAGCATATCCACTAGGTGAAAAAGCTGGCCATTTAACTGGGTATGTTCAAAATGTGAATGCAGAAATATTAAAAGAAAAAAAGGGAAAGAACTACAATGCTAATAGCATAATCGGTAAAATTGGTTTAGAAAGTCTATTGGAAGACAGAATACGTGGTATTGATGGGTGTGAGATTATTATAGCTGATAGATATGGAGATAAAAAAGAAACTTTAGCAATTGTTCCAAAGCAAGATGGGGAAGATGTCAAACTGACTATTGATTCAAAGCTACAGAGTAAATTATATGACCAGTTGAAAAATGATAAGGGTTGTGCAGTGGTTATGAATCCTAAAACAGGAGAGATTTTATCTCTTATAAGTAGTCCATCATACAATCCAAATGAATTTATACTGGGTATGTCAGAGGATAGATGGAAAGAACTCAATGAAAATGAAAATAAACCAATGTATAATAGATTTAAAGCCAGATTATGTCCAGGGTCTTCTTTTAAACCAGTTACTGCTGGTATTGGAATAACAACAGGAAAGATTAATCCTAATGAAAATTTTGGTCATAGTGGTCTTAGTTGGCAAAAAGATTCTAGTTGGGGAAGTTATAAGGTAACTACATTAAAGGATTATGGAAATACTGTAAATATGAAAAATGCATTGATTTATTCTGATAATATTTATTTTGCCAAAGCAGCATTAAAAATAGGTGAAGATGTATTATCAAAAGAACTGTTAAAACTAGGATTTGAAGAAGGTATACCATTTGAATTTGGATTAGCTTCTTCAAAATTTGGTACTGACAATAAATTTGATACAGAAATACAATTAGCAGATAGTGGGTATGGTCAAGGTAAAGTACTTGTAAATCCAGTACATATGGCATCAATATATTCAACTTTTGTCAATGATGGAAGTATGATAAAGCCTTATCTTGAATTTAAAGAAAATCCACAGGCTGAATTCTGGAAAAAAGATGTGTTTTCTAAAGAGTCTGTGAAAATTATACGTGATGACTTAATTCAAGTTATTGAAAATCCTAATGGAACAGGTCATGGTGCTAAAACTGAAGGAATTACTATTGCTGGAAAAACTGGTACAGCAGAAATTAAAGCATCAAAAGATGATACTACTGGAACAGAGCTTGGATGGTTTAATGCGTTTACAGTTGATGAAGATAGTGACAAACAGTATCTAGCATTAGCTATGGTTGAAGATGTGAAGCATCGTGGAGGAAGCCATTATGTTATACCTATTATAAAATCAGTATTTGAAGATTAATATGATGTATTTGGGATTTATATTTTTGACATCTTATTTTTAGATAAAAGTCAAATTAATAAAAGACTTCACTATATGATGAAGTCTTTTATTAGTTCAAAAAATAAAATAGTGGCAACAATTGAGGATGTGAGGGAGAGTTGCCACTATTTATATAGGGTATTATATTATGTTTTTAAGCTAGTTTTACTATCTTCTATGTTTATATAATAACCCTTGTATATGAATTTTATAGAGAGTTAATTTGAATATTGTGTGAAGTTTTTAAATCTTAAAGAAAATGTATTAAAAAGTATATTTGCATTAATTTGTCTTATATATTTTTTTATCATTTAAAATAGATAATGTTATTTTGGCTGCTGTGCTACCATTAGAATAATCTTTACTTTGAATGTTTGTTGCAAATAAATAAGCATTTCCATCTTTTTCTACATAACCTATAAACCAACCATTTACATCTTTTCCATTTATATTAGCAGTACCAGTTTTCCCATAAAGTGATACTCCAGCTTCTTTAGATATCAATAATGAATCTTTTACAGTTTTTATATTATCATCTCTAAATTCAAATTTATTTGTATAAAAATCTTTAAGTAAATTTACCTGTTCAATAGGTGAGATTTTCAAAGAAGATTCTAGCCAATAGTTTGATATCCCAGATGAAATATCACGATTTCCATAGTTAATTTTTTCTAGATAAGTTTGTATGTCTTTTATACCATTTTTTTTGTCTAAATCTTGAAAATACCAATTAACAGAGTTTTCCATAGCAGAAAATAAGTCGTGGTCTTTATTCCAAGAATCATTAGTGTGATACTTCCCATTCCAATGAATGTATGAATTATCTCTTGTTATTACACCATTTTCTAATCCCAACAAAGCACTATAAATTTTATAAGTGGAGTCTGGTGAAATTCTCGTCTTACTTTTTTCTTCATTGTAAATATGATACTGATTAGACTTTAAATCATACATTACAAAACTTCCATCAAAATCCTTAAAATACTGACTTAAATCTTCATATAAAGTTTGATTACTTGTAAGATTATATTTTTCATTGACATCTGCCATAATGGATAGTGTAGGGCTATTTCCAAATACAATTAAAGCTATTATTGTAAAAATTAAAATGCTTTTAAGTTTTAAAGTTTTTGACTCAATTTGGAAATCTCTTATCTTTAATATACGTCTTTTTATTTGATTTTTTGAACCACCGATATCTGAAGTAAGTGTGAGATTAGATGGTTTTGAGAGATTATCTATAAAATTTATTATGGTATGTCCATATTCTATGTAGCTATTTTCATCAAGTCTCTTTAAAACTGAAATATCACATGCAATCTCACGGTCTAATCTCATTTCTTTAAGTGCATACCAGACAAGAGGATTAAACCAATATAATATTTGGAAAAAACATATTATATAGTTTACTAAAATATCTTTGTTTTTAGAGTGTTGTAATTCATGAAGTAAAATATATCGTATGTCTTTTAAAGATAATTTGGATATAGATTCACTTGGTAATATAATGTGTGGTCTAAAGTATCCAAATGTAATAGGCGTATTTATAATAGAAGATTTACACAGTATAAAATCCTTATCTAAATCTATATTTTTTTTACAGTGCTTAAAAAGTGAAAGAATCTCTTCATCTTCTAAAATCTGTACTGATTTTTTTATATTTCTTATTTTAAAATTACAATGAACTGTAATAATTATCATGATTGTAATTCCAATTATCCATAATGTTAGCAATAAAATATTTAAATTATCAAAATTAAATTGATTCAAAGATACTGAAAAATCTTTTAATGCATTTGAATTATTAATTATATTGTCTGAAGAATCTTCTACAATCGAAGTATTTGCTGTACTATTTTCAATATGAGTAAAACTAGATATATAGCTAAATATATTTAAATGATTAATGTATTTAAGCGGAATAAATGGGATTATTAACATTATAAGTAATATAAACCCAATATTGTATTGATACATTGCAGAAATATGTTTTCTAAATATTTTTTTAGCAAGTAGGATTATAATAATTAAAAAAGATAAGGTTAGTGTGCTAAGTAAAAATCGCATAAAAAATGGAGCGTACATATTTACTTATCCTCCTTAGTTTTCCTTTTATCTAAAATATGTCTTAATTCCTCTATATCATCTTCTGATAATTTATCATTCTCTAAAAAATTTAGTACCATAGAGTTAAGAGTGCCATTATAAAAACGATTTAAAAAAGAACTACTTTCTGTAGCTACATACTCTTCTTCTTTAACAATTGGAGTATAAACAAAAACTCTGCTATTTTTTTCATATGTCAAAGCTCCCTTTTTAACCAAACGCAACAACATTGTCTGAATAGTCTTAGGACTCCATTTGCTTGTTTTTACTAGCTTTTCAATCACTTCATTCGTACTAATAGGAGCATATTTCCAGATAATTTTCATTACTTGATATTCTGCTTCTGAAATCTGTGGTAGTTTTTTCATAAGATACCTCCTTATACTTACATTTGTAATACATAAAGTATATTATCATTAGTTTGGTTTGTCAATTTTTTTAAATAGTTCATTTTCAGTCATCTAGAAAGTACATGTATTTAAATATAAATAGCATCAATTAAGCTTTAGAGGCATGAGTAATTAAGCTATATAGGTATGGTAAAAAAATAAAATTAAGGATTATATTGACAGTTAAAAAAACGGTTGATATACTTATTGTTGATATAACAACTAAAATGGAGGTATAAATTATGATAATTACAGTTATAAACGGAAGCCCTAGAAAAAATGGTGCAACATCAAAGGTTTTGAATCATTTATGCAAAGATATAAAAAGAATTAAACCAAATGTCAAAATCAATTTTTTTAATCTAAGTGAAGTCAATCCATCATATTGCATTGGTTGTTTAAATTGTTATAAAATAGGTAAGTGTATTAATCAAAATGATAAAGTAGAGTATATTCATGATATAATTACTAAGAGTGATGGCGTTATATTTGGTAGTCCAACTTATGGAAGTAGTGTAACTGGTCTTTTTAAGGTGTTTACAGATAGAGCTCATATGATGTTAGAGCGACTATTGTATCATAAACCATGTATAGCAGTTACAACATATGAAAATGCTCGTGGTTCAAAAGCTATTTCTTTTATGAAATCAATGGTTTTAGATTCAGGAGGTTATGTTTGTGGTCATTTATCTGTAAAGATTGGATTTAATCAAAATCCTATAGTTGAAAGAGTAGAGTCAAAGATACAAAAAGTATCTAAAAAATTTGTTTATTGTATAGAAGAAAAGAAAAATCCACCTGTGTTTTCTCAAATCTACGACTTTATTGCTATGAATATTATTTTAAAGCCAATGGCATTTAAAAATATTGAGCAATATAAAGGAATAATTGATAGATGGGAGGCGCAAGGTATTATTTAGATGGAGGTAATATGAGAGATTTTGAGAAATTATATGAAGTTACAAGTAAATTAATAAGTACTTCATTGAAGGTAAAAGAAGATTTAAAAAAAATGTTTAAGCAAAATGGATATGACATAACAACTGATCATTATGCTTTATTAAGATTTCTATGGGAACAAGATGGGATTTCTCAAATAGATTTGTGCGAAAAATCATGTAAGGATAAATCTAATACAACAAGAATTTTAGATGTTATGAAAAATAAAGGCTTGATTAAAAAATAGCTACGCACACTCGTGACTTTAGTCATGAGTTAGTAGCTAAAATAGTCAGCATATAGGGAAAC
>NZ_JAGWCT010000165.1:0-5530 GCF_020657815.1 Clostridioides sp. ZZV15-6597
TATTGTTATCAAAATATCTGGCTTTATGGTTTGTTTCTTGTTTTATAAATTAACCTACTGTTTAATTTTCAAAGTTCTTTATGTTTATGCCCTTTTCTTGAGGACAAGTATTACTATACCAACTTTTTCTTTTAGAGTCAACAACTTTTTTTACATTTTTTATTTTTAAATTACCACTTTACCTCTCTATTGTAATATTATCCACATTATAAACAACTGATTCATATTGTTTTAACTTATTATATTAAATATTATCCACATTATAAACATATTTATCCACATATTACATAATTTATTATTTTTTGAATAAAGATAAATCCATATGTATAATCATTTCTCATTAGTCTGCTTATTTATATGATAAAATATGTTTACAACTTGAAAACTTTAGTTGAAAATGCTTACTTTAGTAGCAGCATTATTTTATCTCAAAAATATTAATAATAATATTAGTAGTAATAATAGTACACAAGCATATAATTTTATTAAAGTATTTATCAATACCTTAATATTTACTTCATAAATTTGTAGATTAACTAAAACGCTCACAATCTAACTAAATATCTTAGTTTCCTAGCCGAGAATCGATTAAACAATTTTTAATTTTTGAAACTCTATCTAAAAAGAATATACATTAAAACAAACTAATATATTATAAAACCAAAGCTATAACAGTTAATCTAATATAATTACATTTTATATAACACGTAATTAAACAAAAACTTTTTACATAAAAATAGACGAAGGTAAATATATTTTTATATTTACCTTCGTCTATTTACGTTCTATTCTGCTATAGATAAATCGTCTTTCATATACTGCTCAATTAAAAACACTTTTTTATACTTTAGGCTCTTCTGAACATCAATTATTCTTTGATTTGATGAACCTCTAAATTTTAAACTTATATCTTTTTTTTCATCTATAAATCTTCCGTCTACTAAAACATCAATCTGCTTTAATAGGTTCAAGTTTTTGAAATATGCACTATTTTTTTTATCTAGTAGTTGTTCAAATGTAAATCCTGTATAGGACCATACATCTAATCCAGTCTTTTTAGCTTCTTTTGCTATTTCTTCTAATGGTTCTGGTTGTAAAAATGGCTCTCCACCTGATAGTGTAATACCCTTTTGTAATTTTAGTGACTTTATCTCATTTATAATTTCTTTTGTATCCATATAAAAGCCACCACATAAATTATGTGTTTGAGGATTATGACATCCTTTACAATTATGAACACATCCTTGAGTCCATATTACCATTCTTAACCCTGGTCCATCAACTATACTGTCATGACTTATAGTAGATGACATTCTTATCTTCATAACTTATTCCTCCAAATAAAACTATCTATGTTTTACCCTATCTTTAACTTCAGCTTTTTTTGCATTATTAAATCTGTCAACTGTACCAACTAAATATCCTGTTATTCGTCTTATTCTTTCAAATTTAATATCACTTTCATCTTCATTTCTTCCACATACAGGACATATATTACTTGCTATTACTCCCGAGAAACCACATATAGGGTCTCTATCCACAGGATGATTTATACTTCCGTATCCTATACCCAAATCTTTCATTGCTTTTATGACAGTTTCAAAAGCTTCTAAGTTATCAGATGGATCTCCATCTAGTTCTACATATGTTATATGACCTGCATTAGTAAATTCATGATATGGAGCTTCTATCTCAATTTTGCTATATGCACTTATATTATAATAAACTGGAACATGGAATGAATTAGTATAATACTCTTTATCTGTAATACCTTTAATTTCTCCATATACTTTCTTGTCTATTTTAGTAAATCTTCCTGAAAGACCTTCTGCTGGAGTACCCATCAAAGAGAAATTTAATTTATATTTGTCTGTAGCTTCATCCATTTTATGTCTCATATATGACACTATTTTTAGTCCTAACTCTTGTGCTTCCTTACTTTCTCCATGATGTTTACCTGTAAGAGCAATAAGACATTCTGCTAAACCTATAAACCCAATAGTCAATGTTCCTTGCTTTATTACTTCTTTTAATGTGTCTTCTGGTCCCAAATCATCAGAATCTTTCCATACACCTTGCCCCATTAAAAATGGGAAGTTTTTCATTTTTTTATTTCCTTGAACTTCAAGACGCTCTAATAATTGTTCTATAATTAGGTCCAATTTCTCATCTAGTTCTTTAAAAAACTCATCTAAATTAGTTTTATCATTTTTTATAATTCCATGTTTTATACCTAATCTTGGAAGATTGACAGTAGTAAAAGATATATTTCCTCTGCCACTAACTGTTTCTGGTCCACATACATTACTAAGTACTCTTGTTCTACAACCCATATATGTAGCTTCTGTATCTGGATCTCCTGCTTTATAATATTTAGCATTAAAAGGAGCATCTAAAAAGCTAAAGTTAGGAAATAATCTTTTAGCTGATACCCTGCATGATAACTTAAATAAATCATAATTAGGATCTTCAGGATTTAAATTTACACCTTCTTTGACCTTAAATATCAATATTGGGAAAATTGGTGTCTCTCCATTACCTAAGCCTCTTTCTTGTGATAATAATAGATTCTTAGTTACCATTCTTCCTTCTTCAGAAATATCTGTTCCAAAATTTACACTTGAAAATGGTACTTGTGCACCTGCTCTAGAATGCATTGTATTTAAGTTATGTATAAATGCTTCCATAGATTGATATGTCTTTTTATCAGTTTCTTTATATGACTCTTCAAATGCAAAGTTTTGCATGTTCTTTATAAGTTCTTCATCAATGTTAAATGTTTCTCTTAGTTTTTCTTTTTCAGAGTTTAAATACAGTTCATCTTTTTTAAGACCAACTTTTTTATTTGTTTCTTTCTCTGTTCTATATACTATGTCCTTTATTGCTTCATTATTTTCAATTCCTTTAAACAATTTTAATGCTTTAGCTAAGTTTCCTATGTAGAATTTTTTAAATGTCTTATACACACCTTCAGACAAACCATAATCGAAAAATGGTATACTTTGACCTCCATGTTGATCATTTTGATTACTTTGTATCGCAATTGCAGCTAAAGCTCCATAACTCATTATATCTTGTGGTTCTCTTAAGAAACCATGACCAGTTGAAAAACCATCCTCAAATAGTTTTTTAACATCTATCTGACAACAAGTTAATGTTCCCATATTTAAAAAGTCCATATCATGTATATGTATATCTCCATTATCATGTGCGAAAGAATGTTCTGGCTTTAATATATGAGTCTTACAAAATTCTTTGGATACAGTACTTCCATATTGTAACATTGTTCCCATAGCTGTATTACCATTGATATTTGCATTTTCTCTTTTTATATCAGCATCTTCTGCATCCTCAAAAGTAATTTCCTCTATTGCCTTCATTAATCTTGTTTTTGAATTTCTTATTCTACTTCTTTCAGTTCTATATACTATGTACTCTTCACTAGTTTTTGCATGACCTGTTTCTATAAGAACCTTAACTACAGAATTTTGTATGTCTTCAACACTTGGAACTGATTCAGAATATTTATGATTTAGCAACTTTATTACTTCTTGAGTTAGTTGCTCAGATAACTTATAATCAGGTACAATACCTTCTCTTTCTGCAACATTTGTTGCTGCTAAAAATATAGCTCTTGTTATTCTATCTTCATTAAATGGAATCACTCTTCCATCTCTCTTTTTTACAAACTCAACCAATTAAAAAAACCTCCTATTACTATATATTGTATTTTATTAATCTACATACCACTATATGTAGTATATTAAGTCTAAAAAAATCCCCTTCAACTAAGTTAAAGGGATTATCTTAATAATTACTATATTAAGATTACCAAATTTGTACATAATAGTCAAACTAACGCAAATCATTGCAAATACTATGTAGATATTTTGAACATCAGCGTTTGTAACAACTTTGGAAGTCAAAACTTTTTTCTCTTTTTTTTACACTAATTTTAGGCAAAAAATACTTATTTTCATATGTATTAATATATATATCTACAAATTTCCTTATGTACATTTTTCAAATTTGTCGTATAATATAAATAATAATTTAAAAGGGGGCATTTTATGTTATCAAAAAGACTAAACTTTATAACTCCATCCTATACAATAGGTATTAGTTCAAAAGTTAAAGAAATGGAAAGTGACGGAATTAAAATAATCAACCTTAGTATAGGAGAGCCTGATTTCAATGTACCTAATGTTGCAAAATCTTATGGAATTGACTCTTTAAATAAAGATTGTACTAAATATGATTTAGTTCCTGGATTGAAAATGCTTAGAGAAGAAATCTGTAAAAAACTTATGGAAGAAAATAACTGTAGATATTCAATAGATGAAATAGTTATATCAAGTGGAGCTAAAAATTCTATAACAAACACTTTGCTAGCGTTAACAGATGAGGGAGATGAAGTGTTATTGCCAAAACCATATTGGGTTAGTTATCCTGAAATGGTTAAATTAGTTAATGCTGTTCCAGTTTTTATTGACACTAAAAAAGAAAATGGATTCAAATTAACAAAAGAAGAACTTGAAAAATCTATAACAAGCAAAACAAAAATTCTTGTAATAAATAATCCTTCAAATCCTACTGGTAGTGTCTATACAAGAGATGAGTTGATTGAAATTGTAAAAGTATGTATACAGAATAAAATATATATTTTGGCAGATGAAATATATGAAAAAATCTGTTACACTGGAAATTTCACATCAGTTGCTTCATTAAGTGAAGAAGCAAAAGATATAACTATAACTGTAAATGGTTTTTCTAAATCAGTTGCTATGACTGGATTAAGATTGGGCTATACTGCTTCTAATAAAACCATCGCTAAAGCAATGAGCTCTATACAAGGACATCTTATATCACATCCAAGCTTAACATCACAATACATAGCATGTGGAGCTTTAAAAGATTGCTCGACTGATATATATGATATGGTTAAAACATATAAATCTAGAAGAGATTTAATCACATCTAAATTAGATTCTATCGAAAATGTAGAGTATGTAAATCCAGATGGTGCATTTTATGCTTTTATAGACCTTTCTAAGATAGCTGAAAAGTTTAAATACAAAGATAGTTTTTCTATAGAATTTTGTAATCAATTTTTAGAAGAATACAATGTAGCAGTTGTTCCTGGAATAGCATTTGGTATGGATAAATATATTCGTATATCTTATGCTTGTAATGAAAATACTTTCTTGGCTGGATTAGATAAATTAAAAGAATTTGTATCTAAGATAATGGCATAATAATTTTAATCAAACAATTTTTAAATATAAGATATTAGATGATAATTAATAGATTGTGTATCTATATAATATATTTAACATCGTAATTAAAAACTTAAATAAAATAAAAACCTATTGATTTTCATATCAATAGGTTTTTATTTTATTTCTTATATTAATCTAGAATTTTATTTTAAACTTTAAATCAATATGACAAATAAAAAAATTACGTGGCTACGTCCTACTCTCCCAGGCAGTTTCCCACCAAGTACCATCAGCGCTAGAGAGCTTAACTT
>NZ_JAGWCT010000166.1:0-5445 GCF_020657815.1 Clostridioides sp. ZZV15-6597
CCTAATATCAATATATACAAATAAATAAAAAAGTTTGAAAAGTCTAACTTAATTTATTATATATTGTATACAAAATTATGAAAAAAACTTAACATATTTAATTTAAAAAAAAATCTACTTAAATATGTAATTAATTTACAATTTTCAAAGGAATTTTATCCAATCTGTAGTATTATATTAGAAGATAGAGTATTTGCGCGACTATGTGTGTTTATATTTTTGTTGTGTAAATTATATGTAAATATAAAAAAATAGACTTGTTATAAACAAGTACAATTGTAGCTATCAAGGAGGATACATATTATGGCTAAGTTTATGAAAACACTTGATGGGAATACAGCTGCAGCTCACGTTGCCTATGCATTTACAGATGTAGCAGCTATATACCCAATCACACCATCTTCAACTATGGCTGAAGTAGTTGATGAGTGGGCATCACAAGGAAGAAAAAATGTATTTGGACAAAAAGTTAATGTTGTTGAAATGCAATCAGAAGCAGGAGCAGCAGGAGCATTCCATGGTTCTTTACAAGGTGGAGCTTTAACTTCTACTTTTACAGCATCTCAAGGTTTATTATTAATGATACCTAACATGTATAAAGTTGCAGGGGAGTTATTACCAGGAGTATTCCATGTAAGTGCTCGTGCTTTAGCATCTCAAGCTTTATCAATATTTGGGGATCATCAAGACGTTATGGCTGCTAGACAAACTGGATGTGTATTATTAGCTTCTGGTTCAGTTCAAGAAGTAGCTGATATAGCACCTGTTGCACATTTAGCTGCAATAGAAGGTAAATTACCATTTATACATTTCTTTGATGGATTCAGAACTTCACATGAAATCCAAAAAGTGGAATTATTAGAAAATGAAGATTATGCAAGTTTATTAAACTTTGAAGCAGTTCAAGCATTTAGAGATAATGCTTTATCTCCAAATCATCCAGTTACTCGTGGTACTGCTCAAAACCCAGATATATATTTCCAAACTAGAGAAGCTTCTAACAAATACTATCAAAATATAGTAGGTATAGTTGAAAAATACATGGAAAAAATGAGTGATTTAACAGGTAGAAAACATAGTTTATTTGATTACTATGGAGCAGAAGATGCTAAATCTATATTAATTGCTATGGGTTCTGTAACAGAAACAATAGAAGAAACTATAGATTACTTAAATGCTAAGGGAGAAAAATATGGTTTAGTTAAAGTTCATTTATACAGACCATTCTCAATGAAACATTTCTTAGATGCTGTGCCATCTACTGTTGAAAGAATATGTGTGCTTGATAGAACTAAAGAACCAGGTTCAACTGGTGAACCATTATACTTAGATGTACGTGATGTATTCTATGGAAAAGAAAATGCTCCTATGATAATAGGTGGAAGATACGGATTAGGTTCAAAAGATACTACTCCTTCAGATATAAAAACTGTTTTTGATAACTTAGTTTCAGAACAACCTAAGAATGGATTTACAGTAGGTATAGTTGATGATGTAACTAATACTTCTTTAACTCCATCTGAATCAATTAAAATAGCTTCTAAAGGAACTATAAGATGTAAGTTCTGGGGATTAGGTTCTGACGGTACTGTTGGAGCTAACAAACAAGCTATAAAAATAATCGGTGACCATACTGAAAAATATGCTCAAGCTTACTTTGATTATGACTCTAAAAAATCTGGTGGTATAACTATGTCTCACTTAAGATTTGGTGATACTCCAATAAGAGCTACTTATTTAATAGATGAAGCTGACTATATTGCCTGTCATAAACAATCATATGTTTATCAATATGATTTATTAAAAGGTCTTAAAAAAGGTGGTACATTTGTACTTAACACTATATGGGATCAAGCAGGAATTGAAGAAAACTTACCAGCTCACATGAAACAATATATAGCTAAAAATGATATAAAATTCTATACAGTTAATGCTGTTAAACTAGGACAAGAAATAGGTCTTGGAAATAGAATAAACATGATAATGCAATCTGCATTCTTTAAATTAGCTGAAATAATACCAGAAGAAGATGCTGTTAAATACTTAAAAGATTCTATAGTTAAAGCTTATGGTAAAAAAGGTGAAAAGATAGTTAACATGAACTATGCTGCTGTTGATGCAGGAATAAATGCTTTAGTTAAAGTTGAAGTTCCAGCTTCTTGGGCAAATGCTGTTGATGCAGATAAAGAAGAAGTTAAAGAACCAGAATTTATAAGAAATATATTAAGACCAATGACTGCACAAGAAGGTAATAACTTACCAGTAAGTACATTCAATGGTATAGAAGATGGAACATTCCCTTGTGGTACTTCAGCTTATGAAAAACGTGGTATAGCTGTTGATGTTCCTGAATGGGTATTGGATAACTGTATCCAATGTAACCAATGTTCTTTTATATGTCCTCATGCATGTATAAGACCAGTTTTAGTTACAGAAGAAGAATTAGCTAATGCTCCAAAAGGATTTGAAGCTAAAAAAGCATTAGGTAAAGGATTAGAAGGATTAAAATATAGAATTCAAGTTAGTCCACTAGATTGTACAGGATGTGGAAACTGTGCTGATATATGTCCAGCTAAAGAAAAAGCTTTAGTTATGAAACCAATAGATACTCAACTTGATACAGAGTTAGATAACTGGGCATTTGCAGTAAATCCTGAAGATGTAGCTCCAAAAGTTGATGTTATGCCTGCAAACACTGTTAAAGGAAGTCAATTTAGACAACCATTAATGGAATTCTCAGGAGCATGTGCTGGATGTGGAGAAACTGCATACATTAAGTTAGTTACACAATTATATGGAGATAGAATGATGATAGCTAATGCTACTGGATGTTCTTCTATATGGGGAGCTTCTGCACCTTCAACTCCTTATACTTGTAACCATGAAGGCAAAGGTCCATCTTGGGCAAACTCTTTATTTGAAGATAATGCTGAATACGGATTTGGTATGTACACAGCTGTTAAACAAATAAGAGGAAAAATAGTAGATGCTATGACAGAATTAGTTTCTATGGATATCTGTGAAGATGCTAAAGCAGTATTTACAGAATGGTTAGATTCTAGAAATGATGGAGAAGCTTCTAAAGTAGCAAGTGCTAAAGTTGTTGAATTATTAGAAAAACCAGCTTGTGATTGCACAGATGAAAAAGCTAAAGAATTAGTAAAAGCTATAAGAGATAGAAAAGATTATCTAGTTAAGAGATCTCAATGGATACTAGGTGGAGATGGTTGGGCATATGACATCGGTTATGGTGGATTAGACCATGTTCTTGCATCTGGTGAAAATGTAAATGTACTTGTATTTGATACAGAAGTATATTCAAATACAGGAGGTCAAGCTTCTAAAGCTACTCCAGCTGCTGCCATGGCTAAATTTGCTGCAGCAGGTAAACAATCTAGAAAGAAAGACCTAGGTATGATGGCTATGACTTACGGAAACGTATATGTAGCTCAAGTTGCTATGGGTGCTGATAAAAACCAATTTATCAAAGCTGTTCTAGAAGCTGAAAAACATGATGGACCATCTTTAATAATAGCTTATGCTCCATGTATAAATCATGGATTAAAAGAAGGTATGGGAAGAACTGTAGCTAACGAAGCACAAGCTGTTGCTTGCGGATACTGGCATTTATACAGATTCAATCCAGAAGTAAAAGCTGAAGGTAAAAACCCATTCACTTTAGATTCTAAGGAACCAACTGCAAGCTTCAGAGATTTCATACTTGCACAAGTAAGATACTCTGCTATAGCTAAACAATTCCCAGAAGAAGCTGATGGATTATTTGCAAAAGCTGAAGCTGATGCTAAAGAAAGATATGAAGGATACAAAAAATTAGCTGAATAATAATTAGAGTATTATAATGCTTATTTAAGATATAATTTGATAATAATTAGGGATACTATTAAAAAATAGTATCCCTTTTTTATTTATATCAAACTGTAAGAATTAAGATTTTGTTTCTGTATATTGTCCATGTTTTTTTAATCGTATTTTAGGAAGAAACATACCTGTTTTGTTGCGATAAACAATATAATTGTTTGAAAATTCATTTATCATGTCTTTTTCTTCTTTCTTTGCTAATCTATAATATACAATTACTAGTATAGGCCACATAATTAAAAGAGGTATTGTTGCCCATTCAAATATCATTCCAAGTGTTATTAGTAAGAATCCTGTATATTGTGGATGTCTTACATAATGATAAATTCCTGTTGTTACTAACTTTCCTTTTCCATCTTTGTACTTCCAATATTTCTTGTATATTGTTCTCCAACCTAAAACTACTAGTAAAGCACCAATAATGTTTAAAATTATACATATATACATTCCAAAATGACCAATGTATTGATTTAGTGTATGTCCCCACAATACACCATCTGGTAGTTGTTTGCCAAAAAACCATGCTACAAAGTACATACTCATTGGTATACCAAACATTTCAAGGGCGTAAGCTATTATAAATGCTAGATAGGCTGTAGTGGGCTTTCTTTGACTTTTTTTATAAAAGGGTAGAAAAAATAGAAAGATTCCATAAATTAATATCCAGATAATTACACCAATCCAATTACCATAGTGCGAAAGTGCTGTTTCGTTCATAAAATTATCCTCCCAAATTTAAATAATTTTTAATGTAAATGTATCTTAGACAACTAAGTAGATTTCAGCTATGTAATTATAAAAAAGATATTGCTATAAATAAAAATTATTTAAAAATATTTTTCGACCAGTGGTCAAGTTTTTTATATTGTATCATATTTTCGACCAGTGGTCAACTTTTTGATACTGTGTTATAATACAAAATAAGGATGGTGAGTATATGGACAAAAAAGAGTTGATTTTAAATGCCATGCAAGAATTATTAAGAGAAGAAAAAGGAGCAACTTGTTCAGTTAGTGATATTGCAAGAAGAGCAGGTATTGGAAAAGGAAGTATATATTATTATTTTAAATCTAAGGATGAAATATTTGATGCAGTAGTTGAACGAACTTATAGCCAGATTATAGACAAATGTAAAGTTATTGTAGAGAAAAGTCAATTGGATTCAATTTCAAAACTGATGCTATTATTTCAAAGTTATATAACATCAACAGTTGAATCTTCAATTGATGAATATCTTCACCAACAATTTAATGCTTCAATCCATCAAAAATCTCTTGCAGAAATACTTACTTCACTTTCTCCCATTATTGCAGAAATATTTCAACAAGGAGTGGAAGAAGGGATATTTAAATGTGAATATACTTTAGAAGTATCAGAGATAATTTTATCTATTTTCACTTTTTTACTTGACCCAGGTATTTTTTCTTGGAATAAAGAGGAGAAAAAACGCAAATTAGAAGCATTAAGTTTGATTTTAGAAAGAAGTCTAATGGCGCCGAAAGGAAGTTTTGATTTTTTTATAAGGGATTTTTAAATTATTTAATTATTAAATAATATTTATAATAT
>NZ_JAGWCT010000167.1:0-5439 GCF_020657815.1 Clostridioides sp. ZZV15-6597
TAGAACCATCTATTTGTAATCCATTTAAGTCAACAAATGCAATTAAGTTATCTAATTTATAATGTGATGCTGTCATTGCAGCTTCCCATACTTGACCTTCTTGGATTTCTCCATCACCTAATATAGTATACACTGTGTAGTCTTTGTTGTCTAATTTACCAGCTAGCGCCATACCATTTGCAGCAGATAAACCTTGTCCAAGAGAACCAGTAGACATATCTATTCCTGCTACTTTTTTCATGTCTGGATGTCCTTGTAACTTAGAACCAAATTTTCTAAGTGTCAATAATTCTTCTTCTGGGAAAAATCCTTTTTCTGCTAATGTAGCATATAAAGCTGGTGCTGCATGACCTTTTGATAGAACAAATCTATCTCTATCATCCATTTTTGGATTTTCTACACATATGTTCATTTTATCAAAATATAACACTGTTAACATATCAGCTATTGATAATGAACCACCTGGATGCCCGCTTTTAGCTTCTGCAACCATTTTTATTATGTTTTTTCTAATATTATTAGAATGATCTCTAAGAGTGCTCATACTTTTTTCCTCCTGTTATTTTTTAAGACCTTACATTTTTTTATCCTACAGTAGATTTTACAATTTTTTTTAAAATAATACAAATGTTTTTTTAAGATTTTACTGCAACTTTTATTTCTTCTCCGTTCATTAAAGCTGTAATACCCTCTTTAAATTCGTCTAAACCAACAGTTCTTGTAACTAATGCTTCTGTATTTACTTTTCCACTAGCCATTAAATCTAATGCTATAATCCAAGAACTTGGTTTTTGTGATCTACTTCCAATATATTGTAACTCTCTTTGAATTATTGCTTCTTGATCCATTTCATTTAGTTTTTTAGCAAATATTCCAACTTGTACGAAAGTTCCTTTCTTTCTAAGTAATCTTAAAGCTTCATTAACTGCTGGCATAAATCCAGAACAATCAAATCCTTTATTTACTCCATTTCCATCAGTCATTTCATTTACTACATCTGCTAGACTTTCTTCCATTACGTTTACAGTTCTATCTACTCCAAGATTTTTAGCTATTTCTAATCTTTCTTTATCTTTTGTAACACCAGACATTATAACTGTAGCACCTTGAGATTTAACAACTTGAGCTAATAATAAACCTATTGGCCCTGGTCCTATTATTAATACTGTATCATCACTTTCTATAGTAGTTTTTTCAAGAGCTGCATGAACACAACAAGCTAGTGGCTCTGTAAGAGCTGCTGATAATAAAGATACATTTTCAGGAAGTACATGTATGCTTTCCTCTCTTGATAATACATACTCAGCAAAACTTCCATCTGCTTGAGTACCAATACCTTTTCTAGTTGGGCATAAATTGTAGTCTTTAGTTGCACAATATATACATTTTTCACAAGTTGCAAAAGTAGTTTCTGATGTAACTCTATCTCCTACTTTTATATTTTTAACATCTTCACCAATTTCTACGACAATTCCAGAAAATTCATGACCTAAAGTTACTGGAGCTTTTATATTTGCATATTCACCTTTAAATGAATGTATATCTGAACCACATATACCACTGTATTCTACTTTTATTTTAACTTTATCTCCTGTAGCTTTTGGCTCTTCTACCTCTAATACTTCTACATTATCATAACCTGGTTTAGTTTTAACTACTGCCTTCATTTATTTTTCAACCCCTTGTGGTAAAATTAATATCTTATTAAATTCTTCTTTTCTATCTCTTATCATTTCAAATGCTTTATAAGTATCTTCAAGTGAAAATCTATGAGATACCATTTCTTTTAATTTTATTTTTCCTTCATTAACTAAAGTGATTCCTTTAGTCCATTCTTGTCCTGGGAATGGTGCAGAATAAGAATTCCAGAAACCTTTTAACTCTAGTTCTTTTCTAAATATATTTTCAAATGCTTCCTCAGATAAAGTTATATCTGAATACGCTATTCCTAAAAATCCTATTTTACTTTTCTTTTTAGTTATAAGTAAACATTGTTCCTGAGTTATTTTAGAACCTGCACATTCAAGTGCTATATCAACACCTTTTCCACCAGTAAGTTCTTTTATTTTTTCTACTGGATTTACATCTTTAGCATTAATTATTATATCAGCACCTAATTCTTTTGATTCTCTTAATTTATTATCAGATATATCAACTGCTATAATTGTTCCAGCTCCTGCTATCTTAAGTCCTTGTATTACTAGTTGACCCATTGTTCCACTACCCATTACAGCTACAGTATCTCCAACTTGGATACCTATATTAAGTACTCCATGCATAGCAACTGCAAGTGGTTCTATCATAGCAGCATCTTCAAAATCCATGTCTCCTATTGGTAAAACATTTGTAGCTTTTATGTTTGCATATTCTGCAAAAGCTCCAAAAGTTTTAGCTCCTAACATACCATGGTCATCACATAATGAAAATAACCCTCTCTTACAATATTCACATTCATTGCAAGGTATAAAAGGAATTGCAACTACTCTATCTCCAACTTTTACATTTTTTACATCCTTACCAACTTCTGCAATTACTCCAGAAAATTCATGCCCTGGTATAGCTGGAACTGGATATTTCCAATGTTTTAATACTCTTGGAGGATCTGACCCACATATTCCTGCTGCCATAACTTTTATTTTTACTTCATCACTTTCACATGGTTTTATTTCTATATCTTCAAATCTCATATCATTTGTGCCATGTAATACTGCTGCTTTCACGATAAATCTCCTCCTTTTGTATTTTGTATTTTTTAAAAATTTATAAAAAATATTACTCTTTTCTAGTAGCTGCTAAATGTTAAATTTTCGCATACTTTACTAAAAAAGAGTAATCTCTATTAACTAAATATTAGAATATTCCAAGTGAAGAAACTAATTGAGATAATTTCAGTATTCCCCATTTTAGTAAGTTACCACCTGTATCTATACTTGTAACCATTGTTGTTCCTTCTGGCATCATATTTGCTTGTTGTAATAATTGCGTATGAACATCTGCAAAATTTGTAGCCATATAAAGTGATATAGCTATTACTATAGTTCCTGTTATAACTGATTGAACTATATTACCTTTTCTAAAACATACTATAAATGCCATATAGAATGGTATTGTTGCTAAGTCACCAAATGGTAAAACTTTATTTCCTGGTAATATAACTGCTAAGAATAAAGTTATAGGAACAAGTATAAGAGCTGTTGATATAACTGCTGGATGTCCAGTTGCTACTGCTGCATCTAGACCTATATAAAGTTCTCTATCTCCATATTTTGCTTGTAAGAAATCTCTTATTGATTCTGAAATTGGAATTAAACCTTCCATCAATATTCTAACCATTCTAGGCATAAGTAACATTACTGCACCCATTGATATACCTACATTGAATATTCCTGCTACATCGTATCCAGCAAGCGCTCCAAGTATTATCCCTAGTATAATCCCCATCATCATTGGTTCACCAAATATACCGAATTTTTTTTGTATAGAATCTGGGTCTGCTTGTATTTTATTTATTCCTGGTATTTTTTCAACAAATTTACCTACTAAATATCCAAGTGGAGCAAATGAAGCTGTTGAACCAGTTGGTAATGCTATACCTTCCAAATCATAAAACTCCTGAACATTCTTGGCTGTTTTTTCTGCAATAAATAGTACTAATAATTCCATTAATATCGCACAGAATATAGCCCAGATATAACTTCCTGTTACTATATATCCAACTGCACCTGCTACTATGAAGTGCCAATAATTCCATATATCAACGTTTAATATCTTTGTTTTATTGAAGTATAATAATAGTAAGTTTACTAATAAACAAACTGGTATTAATATTGGTGCAACTGGTGAAGCCCATGTTGCTGATGCTGTTGTTGGCCAACCAACATCTATTACTGTTAAATTAAGTCCAAATCTCTCAACCATTCCTTGAGCTGCTGGCCCTAGTGTTGAAGTTAATAGGTTTACAACTAAGTTTATACCCACAAACCCTATACCAATTGTAAGACCTGATTTTAAAGCTTTTGTAAACTTAATTCTAAATATCATTCCTAAGACTACAATTGTTATTGGTAGTATTACTGTTGGTCCCATGTTTAAAATATACTGTACTACTGCTAATAATTTATCCATTTATAAATCCTCCTTTTTCTGTTTTTTAAATATGATTTCAATTTATTTATGCTAGGATTATTTTAAAGCATCTAATATTTTCTTATCTAATGCTGCTGTATTTACTCCAGTTATATATGCTGTTGCTTTTATTGCTGGTATATTATAAGTTGTTGGTAATATAGTTGTTGATACTATTAAATCTGCTCCATCTTGCTTTGTTGCACATTCAGCTATTTTGCATTGTATAACTTCTGCTTGTATATTATTTTCTTTAACTAATCTTTCTACCTTGTCACAAACTACTGTTGATGTTGCTATTCCTGCTCCACATGCTACTAATATTTTTTTCATTTTTATTTCCTCCTAATAATTTTTATTGTCTTATTTTTATTGTTAGTACTTTTTATTATTTTATTTTTTATAAAGACTTTATTGTCTTTAAAACTTCTTCTTTGTCAGTAGAATCCATTAGCTTCTCAACTAATTCTTTATTTTGCATAATCCCCATCAATTCTGTTAATACAGATAATTGACTGTGTGGTTGATTAAGCCCCAAAACGAAAGCCAAATTTACAGATACTTTTTCATCTTGGTCTTCCATAGAACTAAATACTACTGGTTCATTAAAAGTACAGACTGCTATAAATTGTTCTTTAATATATTCTGCATCTGTATGTGGTATTGCTACTCCATAATCACCTAAGTTTAAGCCTGTTGGAAATACATTTTCTCTTCCTAGTATTTTTTCTCCAAATTCTTCTTTTACAAAGCCTAATTCAAAAACTTTATTATGTATTTCCTTAAAGAAATCTTCTTTTGTTTTACAATCCATTTTAAGGTTTATAACTTTATCACTTACAAAATTTATAAACTCCATATTTGCACCTCCTAATTGCTCTTATCTCATATCTTGTTTTTCTTGCCTTTATATAAAGCATATACCGTGCCAAAAAGTGGCTTTTTTTGTGAAATAAAAGAAAACATTTTCCCAAAAATAATGTTCAATTGTAGGATTTTAGCCAACTTTCATAGATAAATTTATTTTAATTTTTATTTTAATTTTTACTTGTTAAGCACTTAACTATCCATATATTTTTATATTTTCGTGGTTTTTTTTGTTACAGAAATGGTTTTTTTATTTTTTATGGGTGGTTTTTTATGTTTGTTAGTTATTTTATAAAATAATTCAATCTAAATAGCATTAATTTTCATATTTGTTGTTTAGTTATTTTAGTGTGAATAAATTTTCATGTAATTGTCTAGCAAAATTCACGTTACGCATAATTAAATTCATAGTATGTTTTTATTTATATAATAAAATCAATATGAAAA
>NZ_JAGWCT010000168.1:0-5435 GCF_020657815.1 Clostridioides sp. ZZV15-6597
TTATAAAATAGACTGAAAATAAAATTTAAAAATAGTGAAATTTCAGAAATATCACTATTATTATATAATAAAACAAAAAAACAGTATATAAATTCGATAAAATAAAAATTAAATATATAATGTTTTACATATATATTAATAAAAGGAAATATTATGCTATAATAGTACCGTATAAAATTATTTACGGGGGTGGTATTAACATGTTTCAATTTGAAACACAAATACACAAATTAAGACATGATGTTTTAACTGCAATAGCTAGGCTTGGAAAAGAAGATAACCTTACAAGAGAAGCAATGGATAATATTCAATATGAAATAATAAAAGGCGAGAAACCTACATACAGATGTTGTGTTTATAAAGAAAGAGCTATAATATCTGAAAGAGTAAATGTAAGTATGGGACTATTGCCAGGTCAAGATAAAATAGATTTAGATACAATGGATGTAGGAGAAGATGAACAAATAATATATATTTTAGAAGCAGCATGTGATAGTTGCCCAATAAACGAATTTACAGTAACTGATATATGTAGAGGTTGTTTAGCACATAGATGTAAAGAAGCTTGTAAATTTGGTGCTATTACACATGTTGGGGGAATGGCTTATATAAATCATGAATTATGTAAGGCTTGTGGAATGTGTAAAAAAGCTTGCCAATATGATGCCATCTCAGAGGTTGTAAGACCATGTAAGAGCGTATGCCCAACTAATGCTTTAGGGTTTGATAGAGAAAATATGAAAGCTATGATACATGAAGATAAATGTTTAAACTGTGGTGCGTGTATGTCAGCATGCCCATTTGGAGCGATATCTGATAAGAGTTTGATAGCTCCAGTAGCTAGAAAATTAGTACAAAAAGAAAAAATGTACGCAGTAGTAGCTCCAGCTATAACAGGTCAAGTTGAAGCAAATGTTACATATGGTCAAATAAAAAATGCTATAAAATCATTAGGTTTTGTCGATGTACTAGAGGCTGCTTGTGGAGCAGATGCAGTTACAGTTCATGAAAGTTTAGAGTTTGCTGAAAGAATGGAAGAAGGAGACTCTTTTATGACAAACTCTTGTTGTCCAGGATTTGTTGGTTACATAGAAAAGACATTCCCAGACCTTGTAGGAAAAATATCTTCTACTGTATCTCCTATGATAGCTAGTGGAAGATTTATAAAAAATTATGAACCTGATGCAAAAGTAGTATTTATAGGTCCTTGTACAGCTAAAAAGAATGAAGCGGCTAAAAAGGAATTAAAAGGAGCTGTTGATTATGTACTAACTTTTGAAGAAATAATGGCACTATTTGAAGCATTTGATATAGACTTAGCTAAGTGTTCAAATGAAGATATAGATGATGCATCAATATTTGGAAGAGGCTTTGGTGCTGCTGGTGGACTTACAAAAGCTATAGAAAATTATCTTGCTGAAAAAGGTATTGGAGTTAATTTCGAACCTGTAAAAATTTCTGGTTCAAGAGAGATTAAGAAGACAATGACTATGGCTAATTTAGGAAAATTAGAAGGAAACTTTATAGAAGGTATGATGTGCGAAGGTGGATGTATAAATGGTTCTGGTAAGTTCTTATCAGGTGCAAAGGTTAAAACCACTTTTGATAGAAAAAATTCTCAATCAACTAAGAAAAGTATTTTAGCAAATACAAAAATAAAAGATTTTAGTGATATAAATCTAGAAAAATAGATTTATAGATAATCATAAAAAATATAGATGAAGAATAGAGTTGTTCTAAGTTGTAATTTAACATTAGGATAACTCTATTTTTATTTAGACTTATATTAATATATTTAAGTACTTAAAATAAAAATTAGATATATAATATTTTGTATATAACTTAACAAAGACCATGCCTATGTTATAATAATTTATGGAAATAAATAAAAAATACAAGATACATAAGAGTATAAATATAGGTGAAATAGGTGGTTTATAGGGAGGAGTACTTATGTTTGAGTTTGAAACACAGCTAAAAAGATTGAAACATGAGATTTTAACAGTTGTAGCAAAACTATCAATTGAGGAAAATTTAACAAAAGAGAACATAGAAAAAATTCCATATGAAATAATTAAAGGAGAGAAAGCAAGATATAGATGCTGCGTTTATAAAGAGAGAGAGGTAGTTCTTGAACGAGCACAACTTGCACTGAGTTTGACACCAAATACTAAATATGAAAATATAAATCCAGATTCAGTAAATTTAGGCTCCAATGAGCAAATTATGTATATAGTGGAAGCTGCATGTGATAGATGTCCAATAAATGAATTTACAGTAACAGAACTTTGTAGAGGGTGTTTGGCACATAGATGTAAAGAAGCTTGTAAGTTTGGAGCAATTTCTTATATAAATGGAAGAGCTTATATAAACCATGATTTATGCAAAGCTTGTGGAATGTGTAAAAGTTCATGTCAATATGATGCTATCTCAGAGGTTATAAGACCATGTAAAAGTGTATGCCCAACTGGTGCGTTAGATTTTAATAGAGATACTATGAAAGCTATGATACATGAAGATAATTGTATAAATTGTGGCGCATGCATGTCAGCTTGTCCATTTGGAGCAATATCTGACAAGAGTTTGATAGTACCAGTTGCAAAAAAACTTGCAAGAAAAGAAAATATGTATGCGATAGTAGCTCCAGCAATAACAGGTCAAATTGATAGTAACATTACATATGGACAATTAAAAAATGCTGTAAAATCACTAGGATTTATAGATATGATAGAAGCTTCTTGTGGAGCAGATGCAGTTACAGTTCGTGAAAGTAATGAATTCATTGAAAGAATAAAATCTGGAGATAAGTATATGACAAATTCATGCTGTCCTGGGTTCTTTAAATATATAGAGAAAATGTTCCCAGATGAAGTTGATAAAATATCTTCTACAGTATCACCTATGGTAGCCACAGGAAGATTCGTAAAAAAATTTGATTCTGATGCTAAGGTAGTATTTATAGGTCCATGTACTGCAAAAAAGAGTGAGGCAACTGAGGAATGTTTAAAAGATGCAGTGGATTATGTACTAACTTTTGAAGAACTAATGGCATTATTTGAAGCTTTTAATGTAGATTTGTCAAAATGCTCAAATGATGATATAAATGATGGTTCAATTTTTGGAAGGGGATTTGGAGCGTCTGGTGGGCTCACAAAATCAATACAGAATTATATTGCTGAAAAAGGTATCAGTTTTGATTTTGAGCCTATAAAAGTTTCTGGACCAAGACAAATTAAGAAAACAATGACAATGGCTAAATTAGGTAGATTAGAAGGTAATTTTATAGAAGGAATGATGTGCGAAGAAGGCTGTATTAATGGAGCTGGTAAATTCTTATCAGGTGTAAAAGCTAAAAATACTTTTGATAGAAAAAATGGACAATCAACTAAGAAGAGTGTTTTATCTAATGATAAAATAAAAGAGTTTGAAGATTTAAATTTAGAAAGATAGTATTAATTGATATTTTAAAAAATACTTAGTTACAATTATAAAACTAAACTATTTGTTATATTTAATGCCACAAATATGCCTAGAATTTGCCCTTTTTCTAGGTGTATTTTATTATGTCAGCATTGCTATACTATAAATATGTAATAAATAAAATTTATAGGAGCTTTTGGATGAAGAAAATAATATTAAAAGACATCATGTTTTTAATTACAACGGTATCTTTGATTGCAGTGCTATTGATTGTAGTAAATGTAACTGCTAATGGTAAGACAGAATCAACAAGTAAATCTTATTTAGATAGTGAGAAAAATAGTATGAGTCAAAATAATATTCAAAATGATATAGAAAATACTGCATTTAAAACTACTATACTAAATACTGGAAAGTCAGATTGCATATTAATTGAGATAGGCAAGAAAGCTATAATGATTGATACAGGAGAAGATAAAGATGGTGAACAAATAGTTAATAATTTAAAAGAAAAAGGTATAAATACGCTTGATTATCTAATTTTAACTCATTTAGATAAAGACCACATAGGTGGAGTTGATAGTGTGTTGTCCAGTGTTAAAGTGAATAATTTAATACAAGCAAATTATAAAAAAGATAGTAAACAATATGATGAATATATTAACTCGCTTAAAAAAACTGGTATAGAGCCTACAGTATTGAAAGAAAAAATGAATATTGTAATCAATAAAGCAAAAATAAGCATACAGCCAGCTTTAAAAAGTAATTATGAGAGTTCAAACGATTACTCGATAATCACTAGTATAAATTATGGAACACATAACTTTTTGTTTGCAGGAGATGCAGAAGAAGAACGTTTAGCTGAATTTATAAGTAAAAATACTTTAAAATACGATTTTGCGAAAATTCCTCATCATGGAAGGTATGATAAATTAAGTGAAGCATTTTTAAAATCTATTTCACCAAAATATGCTGCTATTACTTGCTCACAGAAAAAAGAACCTGATGAAGAAGTATTAGAAATATTAAAAAAATTAGATATAAAAACTTTTCTTACTTCTAATGGAGACATAGTTATAGATAGTGACGGAAATAAGTTAAGTGTAAGTCAATAGTGTTTTCTGAAAAATTGTATAAAAAAATTTAAAAAAATCATTAGCAAATATGAGACCTTAAACATAGTATATTTTAGGAGCTGAAACTCCACATACAAAATAACTAGGAGGTAACATATTATGTTGGATAGATTTTTTGGTGAAGGCGGATTTGGCGGATGTGCTTGGTGGATAATAATATTATTTTTCTTATTCTTAGCATTCCAAGACTGTTGGGCTGAAATGGACTTATGTGCATGGATACCTTTCTTAATATTATTATTAATACTTTGCGAATGTGGTGATGTTTTTGATGGAGGATGTGGATGCTAAAAAAATCAATTTAAATGATTTAAAGAAGCTTATGGTGGGTATAAACAAAATACCAAACCAATCACAATCTAGTGTTTGAAGGTAGTCGGATATCCCCCGCTACCTTCTTTTTTTATTATTCAAAAATTATTTATTCATTATTTTATTTACATACAATAATTTTCTCTAGAAAGTTTGGTATAATTAAAAAGAAAATAAATTTTATTTATAGGAGATGTAAATATGGCTATAGTGGATAAGATTTTCAATGAGATAAAACTTATGGTTGCAAGATTCTTATTGGGGAAAAAATACAGTGAATATGAAGAAAAAGATTTAGTATATAATACTGAAGAAGAAGTTATATTAATAACTTTAAAAAGATTAGTTTTCCAGGGAAATGTGAATGAAGCAGAAGAAATTTTATTTGATAAAGCTAAAACTGTAAATAGTGAAAATATGCAGTATATAGCAATAGAATTTTATACTATGCTTATGGAAAAAACTGATGAAGAATTAGAGGCTATGAATTTTTCTAAACAAGAAGTTTATCAAGGTATAGAAGATATTAGGAAGGTTTTAAATTTAGAATAAAGTATGTATAAAAAT
>NZ_JAGWCT010000169.1:0-5428 GCF_020657815.1 Clostridioides sp. ZZV15-6597
GCAATTGGAGGAATAAAAATGCAACCAGCTTTAAAATTAGAAAATCAAGTTAAAGAATTAGAAAAAGATTTTGTAATAGAAAGTTGTAATTCTATAAAACCTTGGTTAATAGATGTTAGAAGAGAATTACACAGAATTCCAGAATTAGCTCTTGAGGAAAATCTTACAAAACAAAAAGTCATTTCTTATTTAAAAGAAATAGGAATTGATTATATGGAATTTACAAAACACAATGGAATTATGGCATACATTTTAAAGGAAAATGCAGATAAAACTATTTGTATAAGAGCAGATATGGATGCACTTCCTATAGAAGAAGAAAACGATATACCTTACAAATCAATACATAATGGAAAAATGCACGCTTGTGGTCATGATGCGCATACAACAATGCTACTTGGAGCATGTAAAGTACTCCATTCAATGAAAGATAGTCTAAATGTAAATGTAAAATTCTTATTTCAACCAGCAGAAGAAGGTTTTGGTGGAGCAAAATTCTTGGTTGAAGACGGGTGTTTAGAAAACCCTAAAGCTGATTATATATTTGGGCTTCATGTCATGCCACACATTAAAACAGGATTTATTGAAACAAAATACGACACATTAAATGCAAGTGTTGATACTATAGAAATAAGTGTTAAGGGTAAAAGAGCTCATGGTGCATACCCTGAAAATGGTATTGATGCAATAGTCACAGCTTCACAAATTGTTACATCACTACAAACCATAATAAGTAGAAACCTAGAACCAAATAATGCTGCAGTTTTGACTATAGGCAAAATATATGGTGGTGATGCACATAATGTAATATGTGAAGATGTAAAATTAGAAGGTACATTGAGAACTTTAAATAGTGAGACAAGGGATTTTGTAATTAATAAGATTACTAAAATTGTTGAAGATACAGCATCTGCATTTGGATGTATTGGAACATTATATGTGAGTGACGAAAATTACCCTGCTGTTATAAATGAAAAGGAATTAGTAGATACTGTTATTTCAAATACTAAGGAATTACTTGGAGAAGAAAAATTTATACTGAGAACAAACTCTTCATTAGGTGGAGAAGATTTTTCTTTTTATACAGAACATTGCAAAGGAGCCTTCTTCCATTTAGGGTGCAAAAACGAGGAAAAAGGGCTGACTTCACCTCTTCATACCTCTAAATTTAATGTAGATGAGGATTGTCTGCCAATAGGAGTTATGATGCATGTAATGAATACTTTATATTTTAATTAATATGGTAATTAATAAAAGAATAGGAGATAAATTAATATGGAAAAAGCTAAAAAATTAGGGTTATTTAGTATGATATTATTAGGAATTAATAGTATCATAGGTTCAGGTATATTCTTACTACCAGGTAAAGTTTACAATCTAGCAAGCCAAAACAGTATATTTATATATATTTTTGCTACACTTCTAGTTCTATCAATACTTTTATGTTTTGCAGAGGCTGGAAGTATGTTTGACAAAAATGGAGGTGCATATTTATACTCCAAAAAGGCATTTGGTGATTTTATAGGTTTTGAAGTTGGCACAATGTCTTGGGTTATTAGAATCATATCATGGTCTACACTAGCAGTAGGATTTGCAACAGCTTTAGGCGCATTTTGGCCAGAAGCTGCTACTGAATATAAAGGGTATATCGCAGTGACATTAGTGACATTACTTTCAATAAACAGCTTATTTGGAATTAAAAGCACAAAGATAATGAATAATGTAATAACTATAGCTAAATTAGTACCATTAATAGTTTTTGTAATAATCGGAATATTCTTTATAAAATTTGATAATGTTGTTCCTTCAGGTAATGTTGTAAATTCCAGTATAGGACCAGCTATAATATTAGTATTTTACGCGTTTACTGGATTTGAATCATTTGTTGTAGCAAGTGGAGAAATGGATAATCCTAAAAAAAATCTTCCAATAGCATTAATAACTACAATATTTATATGTGCAATAATTTATATCTTAATTCAAGTTGTCTGTATGGGTATACTTGGAGACAAACTATTTGAAAATAGTATTCCAATCGCAGACGCTTCAAGCGTATTTTTAGGTAATTATGGCAAAGTCTTTATATCTGTAGCAACATTAATATCTATATTTGGAATAAATATAGGTTCTTCAATAGTAACTCCTAAATGTGGCTCTGCTCTAGCAGAAGAAGGTTCTCTTCCAGCATTTATAGGAAAAACAAATAAATATGATGCTCCATATGTAGCAATAATAATGTCTTTAATCTTCTGTATACCACTTGTATTAACTGGAAGTTTTGAACAGCTTGCAGTAATGAGTGTAATTGCCAGATTTGCTCAATACATACCAACTTGTTTATCAGTAATAGTTTTAAGAAAAAGAGCAGATATTCAGGCTTCATTTAAAATTCCTTTTGGTCCTGTTATACCAACAGTAGCTATATTAGGTAGTTTATGGTTGTTACAACAAGCTTGGCTTGAAGATATGTCAAAACCTATAACTCAAAATAGGGTTTTGATAGGACTAGGAGCAATGTTATTGATAGCACCTTTATATGTACTTATGAAAAAAAATAAAAAAAATGAATGTGAGTGCGAAAATAAATCAGAAGATTCAAAATTGTATATTCCAAGAGAAAAAATTCAGTAATATTTTATAGATTACTTGACATTCTTTTTTATTTTAAATTTATAGAAAAAGTCAATAAAGACCTAAATTTTGTTATTTACACAAAGTTTAGGTCTTTATTTTTTCTAATAAGTAACATATATTAAATACTATAATCAAACATCAAAATTCAAACAAGTTTCAGGTTCATCTTCTATTTTTGCTATTTTAAACTTACATGCAATTAATGCTAGAGATACCAATGGATTTATAATATTTAATAATGCATATGGACCATATGTTAATGCAGATACCCCTAATGTTGCTGTTATATACGCTCCACATGTATTCCATGGTACCAGTGGAGAACTTAAAGTTCCACTATCTTCTAAAGCTCTTGACAACATCTTAGGGTGTATACCTCTCTTTTTATATTCCTTATTATACATTCTTCCTGGTATAACTATAGATAAGTATTGTTCACCTGCTATTATGTTAGTAACCGTGCAAGTTACCATTGTACATAATACTGTTCCAAATACACCCTTTGCTAATCTTAGTAAAGAAGAAGCTACTGCTTCAAGCATGCCTGTTTTTTCTAAAATACCTCCAAGAGATAAAGCACATATTGTTAAAGATACAGTGGACATCATATTCATAATCCCACCTTTAGATAATAAAGCATCTACCTCTTCTATTTGTGTTGATGAAACATATCCATTTTGTGCTGCGTCTAATATTACATTCATAGATTCTCCTTGGAAAACTATTGCAAACAATACTCCTAATACAGCACCTACTATAAGCCCTGGTATCGCAGGAACTTTAAATATAACTAATCCAATTACTATTGCTGGAGCTAATAATAATACTGGTGATAAAGTATTAAATGTAGAATCTAATGTAGACCTAATTAACTCTATCTGTTTTATGTCTAATGCTTGACCTGAATACTTCATTCCGATTACACCATAAATTACTAAACAAATTAATAATGATGGTATAGTTGAATATAGCATATATTTTATATGTGTAAATAAATCTGTTCCTGCCATAGCTGGAGCTAAGTTAGTCGTTTCAGATAAAGGTGATAGTTTATCTCCAAAGTAAGCTCCAGATATTATAGAACCAACTATTAATCCAGTTGGCATACCCAAACTTTGGCCAATTCCTAAAAGTGCTACACCTACTGTACCCATTGTACTCCAAGATGAACCTGTTGCAAGAGATACTATTGCACATACTAGCGTTGATGCTACTAAAAAAATATTTGGTGATAAAATTTTTAGTCCCCAGTAAATCATACATGGAACTACTCCACTTACTATCCAAGTTCCTATAAGTACACCTATTATAATTATGATTAAGATTGCTTGCATTGCCATCTTTATACTATTGAACATACTTAATTCTAGGTCTTTCCATTTAAATCCAAGCCTATATACAGCCACAAGTCCTGCTACTGCTGCAGCTCCTATTAGTGGTACATGAGGTGATGAGCCATACATTAATACCCCTAAACTTAAAAATAATATCAAGCAAGTAATTGGTATCATTGCATCAAACAGATTTGCTTTTCTACATTCTCGCTCTTTCATAAAATAATTTCCTCCTAATTATTTGAACACTACACTATAATTTTTTTTGAAACATATTCGCTCGTACTAGATGACACGATACCTCCATAAGTTAATAAAAATTCTACATTGTCGCCTAATTTATAGTCATATTTTGTATTACTTACATCTAATATCATGTGGTCTGAACTTGCCCCTAATATCTTTATATCAGTGTCTATTGGAATTAAAGAGTCAATATTTATGTCCTGTTTACCTATTGCTATGATTGCCCTTTTTAAGATTCCCTTGTCTTCATAAACAGGTTTATTTCTAAAAGCATCCACTCCTATTTCGCCAATAGGAACTGATGGCTTTTCTTTACATTCAACTATTTGACATATTAATTTGAATACATCTTGATATGTCCCATTTATATTTTTGCCATATGCGGTTTCTCTACCAAGTAGAATAGATTCACCTATTCTCAAATTAGTAACACCTTCTGGCATATTATTACTTGTCATTAAATGTATAGAGCTTGAGTTACCTCCTGATACTATTTCTAGATTTATTCCAAATTTACCTTCTATCTTTTGAGCTATACTTACTAGCCTACCTATATTTTCTTTAGATGGTATAACAGCTCCATAACAAGTTAAGTTTGTAGCTATACCAACTATTTTAATATTTTTTAATCTTACTATCTCTTTTATACTATTAAAGAGGTCTTCTTCATAAAAGTAACCTTCTCGTAAATCTCCTAAGTCAAACATAAGAACTATATTATGAATAATATTTTTACTTTCACATAACTCATTTAATTTCTTTATAGTTTCTAATTCTGAGTTAAAACTTATATCACAATAATTGATAACTTCTTCTAGTTCACTTATCATGGGTATTCTAATCAGCATTTTAGGTAAATTTATATCTTGTAATTTTTTTAAGTTTTGAACTCTTGAATCTGCTATATAGTCTATTCCTTCACTATATACTGCTTCTACTATTTCTTTTTGTGCACAAAATGATTTAGTTACAAAAGATACTTTAATGTTTCTTTCATGACAACTCTGTAAAATTATTTTAGCATTATGTTTTAATTTTTCTATAGCTATTTCTAATCTAGGGTACATAATCTTTCCTCCTTGAAGTTCAAACTTTTTAGTAGGAGCTTAAGAGATGCTTCTTCGTATTTTTTAGACAAAACACCCATAGAAGCCATAATATAGTCACTATCTATCAATATCTTTGTTTTTTCCTTTGGAAATAGTAATTCTTTA
>NZ_JAGWCT010000170.1:0-5413 GCF_020657815.1 Clostridioides sp. ZZV15-6597
ATTATAGATAATGATAACATCATATTCTCCTTTATTAATTTTTCATCTAGAAATAATTTTTTCTAAGTTAATTATATCTTAAGAATCTATAAAGATGAATAATTTAAATCAGCCTTGTTGAAAATAAAAAATTAGAAAAAAATTTCGATATATTTTTTTATTAAGAATATTCTATTAGACTTAAATTAATGATTTTAAATTTTATTTAGTATATAATAAATAAAAAGAATATTAATAGTTGATTAGAAAAAATTTGTAAAATCTTAAATTTTTATAGAAATATAAAAAGCTATGATTTTTATAAGGATAATATTTGTAACCTTAACATTAATAAATTTCAATTCTTCAAATTTTAATTCGAATATTATATCAGGATGTTTAATTTTTTCTGTACTCCTTTCATCATTTATTTTTGCTAAAGAATATAAAAAGTGAACTCTATATCATAGAGTTCACTATAGAAGATTGATTTAATTTAGTATTTCTAATACTGTATTTAATACAGCATGACCATTACAAGTACCATAGTTTACCATATCTATTATAGCTACTGGAGCTTTATCTCCAACTATAGATTTTACATCATCAAACATAAATCTAAGCTGTGGTCCAAGAAGTAAAATATCAAAATTACCAAGTTCTGATTTTATATTTCCTTCTCCAACTGCCCATATTTTACAGTCTATATCTCTTTTCTTTGCATCTTTCTCCATTTTATTTACCAATAAAGTAGAAGACATACCACCAACACACACTAATAATATCCTAATCATTAATATCTCCTTTTTAATCAAATCTACATATATTCTGATTAAAAAGTATATGTAGAAAAGTTTACATTTATAACTTCCTGTATTTTACTTTTAAATTATATCAAATTTTTCCAATTTTTTCACTACTATAGCTTATTTTATATTTTTAATGTCCACTTTTCTACTTCTTCACAAATATTTTCAGATTTTAATATTGCAGATATTATAGCATATCCATCACTATTTAAACACTTAAGTTTATCTATATTATCTAGTTTTATCCCACCAATCAATACAAATGGTATATCTACCTTTTCTTTAATTTCTTTGACAGTTTCAAATGATGCGGATTTAGCATCCAATTTAGTAGATGTTGTAAATATAGACCCTATACCTAAATAGTCTGCACCATCATTTTTTGCACAGATAGCTTCTTCTAAAGTTCTTGCTGATACACCTAGTATTTTATTCTTCCCTATAAGCTTTCTAACTTCCTTGGCATCAATGTCACTCTGTCCTACATGTACTCCATCTGCATCACAAATAATTGCTATATCTACTCTATCATTTATTATAAACTTAACACCATGTTTTCTAGTTATTTCCCTTAGCCTCATAGCCTTTTTTAAAAATTCTTTTCCAGAAGCATTTTTTTCTCTAAGTTGCACAGTTGTTATTCCAGAAGCTATTGCATCTTCAATACATTTATAAAAATCTCTACCTTCTAGCATTTCAGAATCAGTCACTAAATATAACTTTAAGTCTTTTTTTAAACATTCTTTATCTATCATTTACATCCTCCTGTTGAGCATTTATTCATTTAAAAATTCAATATTAGAGTATTTACTTATAATCTCTTCGTCCATTTGGTAAATAGAATTCATTAGCTTTTCTTTAAATGTACCTATTGGTGGATTATTTAAATTAGCCAACTCTCCACTTAATGACATTGTAAGTACACCAATTGTAGCTGCTTCTAATGTATTTTTAGTCACAGCCATAAAACTTGCAATCAAGCTAGCAGTCATACATCCTGTACCTGTAATACCTTTTAGCTTCTCAGTTCCATTATTTATTTTATATGTATCCTTACTATCAGTTATTATATCTATTTTTCCAGTTGCTGCAACTATACATTCAAGCTTTTCAGAAACTTTTTTTATTATATCAGTAGAATCTTCTTCATCATCAAAGGAATCTACTCCCTTACCCATTACATCAAAACCACCTATAAATTTTATTTCTGCTATATTCCCTTTAACCACGTCAAATTTAACTTCATTTAAAAGCTTATTTGTAAGTTCTGCTCTGGCTTTACTTGCAAAGACTCCCACTGGGTCTAAGATAACAGGTTTATTGTATTTATTTGCAGACTTTCCAGCCAATAAAAACAAATCTAATATATTTGAATTCATGGTTCCTATATTTATAACTACAGCATTTGCTATACTTACCATTTCTTCTACTTCCTCATATGAAAAACTCATAAGAGGGCTTGCACCTATAGCTAAGGTTACATTAGCACAATCATTTATTGTTACATTATTAGTATAGTGAATTACTAATGGGTTTGCTTTCTTTACATCTTCAATTAAATTATACATATTCTACCTCCATAAAATTTTATTTACTATTCAAACTTATAAAAATGATGTACTGGACCTACTCCATGACCTATATCAAAACTATTTTTTATTGCTTCTGTTATATAAATTTTACTTAATTTTACTGCTTCTTTTATTTCATAACCTAATGCAAGGTAAGATGTTATTGCAGAAGATAATGTACATCCTGTTCCATGTGTATTTTTTTTATCAATTCTTTCACTTTTATACACTTCAAATATATTTTTACCAACTAAAATATCCACTGCTTCTCCATCTAAATGTCCGCCTTTCATAAGAACAAATTTAGGTCCAAGCTCTAATATTTTCTTTCCTACACTGTTCATATCATCTACATTATGTATTTTTATTCCTGTAATTTCTTCTGCTTCTGGAATATTTGGTGTAATTATATATGCAAGTGGTATTAAATATTTAATTAGATTTTCCTTTGCTTCTGGTTTTAATAAATAATATCCACTTTTAGATATCATTACGGGGTCTACTACTAAATATTCTGGATTGTATTTTTTTAAATTTTCAACTATTTCAAGTATAATTTCTGGACTTGAAACCATTCCTATTTTTACTGCTCTTGGAGGTATATCATCAAATACTGCCTCTATTTGTTTTTTTATTATACTTTGACTTAAATCTTCTACAGCAAAAACACCTTGAGTATTTTGTGCCGTTATAGCTGTTATTACACTCATTCCATATGTGCCAATTGCACTAAAAGTTTTCAAATCAGCTTGGATTCCAGCTCCTCCAGACGAATCTGAACCAGCTATTGTAAGTGTTGGTATTTTATAGTTACTCATTTATACCCTCCTAAAAATTTAATTTAAATAAATTAACTAAAAAAGCTATACCTACAATAGGTATAGCTTAGAAATTCGCATATATCACAAATAATACATACTTAAGTTTTATACTAAGCTTTCCTACGCTGGCATTATCCAGTTCAGGTGTAAGGGTCGGTATTCCTCTCAGCTCTTGGCTCCCCTAGCTATTTTAATTTATTATATTTATAACTTCATTATATTACAATAGTATTTATTGTCAAGTTTTTACACTATATACATTTATTTACTATGTAATTAAAGACACTTACTTCAGTTCTTTTATCTCTTCTCCAATAATATAATTTTCTTTATTGTCAATTGAATCTATAAGTATATTGGGATTTTTTATTATAGATAATTTTTTATCTCTAGTTAATTTTTTTATATAGTATTCTAATTTCATTGCATTACTTTTTGTATTTGTTACAAAGTAAACTTCTAACTTTTTAAATCCCTTTGCTCTAGTATACTTTGAATTAATTCCTAGCTTATGTTCATTCATTCTTCTTACTATATTGCTAGTATATCCAGTATATAGAGAATCATCTTTACATCTTATAATATATGTAAAATACATCTTAATTCACATCCTTAAATTAAATATATAAACATTATATTATAAAATAAAAAAAACTACTGTAAATTATATATATTAATCAGCTCTAACAATAACTCAAATGCAAATTCGTAAAGTAGATTCTAAGAGTATTTGACGCTAAATTTTGACATATTAATAACATATCTATTCTTCTAACAAAAAATTCACAAATATAAAAAAATAAAATTTTCAAAAAAATTATAATTTTCAAAAAAAATAAATTGACATATATAAAAAAATTATGATAACCTAATAAAAAGGGGGCAATGATTATGGAAAACAATTTAATTAAAGCTAAAAGCAATAATATTGAATTATCACAAAAGAACTTATTTAAAGTCAATTTACAGATAGGTGTAGACTTTACACTTTTGTCAAAATCACTTAAAGCCTTTTACAAAAAAGAAGAAGATTTTTATTGCATTGCTCTTGCACCATGCAATGTATCTGATGAAAAAGCAAATAAGAAGATAAATATTTCTGAGATGATAAAAGAAATTAATACTTTAATTGAAAGTGTAACTGATAAAAGCGAACTTTTAAGTGAAGAAATATTTACAAACAATCTATCAGAATTTTTTGACGAATCTTTAGATAACATTTATATAGAGTTAAGACAAGCATATCTATATCTTAAGAAGAACACAAACAATATTGATATAGAAAACTCCATTGAATATGTATTCGATGTCAGTATAAGTAATGAAACAAAAATGAAAGAAAATCCACTGATTAACTTTAATTCACTTTCTTTAGTGGTATGGAGTGGTGAAACAAAAAATATTTTACATCAAATGAACATTTTAGACTTAGAAAATATTCACTCCTATCTTTCAGAAAACAATACAAATATGACTCTTTATCAAGATGATAATCTCAAATATGAAGTTAACGAAAACAGTGAAAATATAGGAAAAAGTAATATAGATATAATTGAACAAATGCTTATACTTCCAGATAATTCAGACTATGATAAAGATGAAGTTGAAAACATGAAAAACAGACTTTCAAACATAAATGGAAAATATCTACAAACACTTAAAGAAAAAAATATAGTTATAAAATTAATAAATTCAAATTTAACTGACGAACCAGAATTTAGTGATTTAAAACACCAATTACCTCCGTGTTGGGTAAGATCAGGTAAAACTTGGAAGGATGTACCTGGGGTATATAGAAACAACTCTATTGTAGCTAAAATAGGTTATAGTAACCCTAGTTATGCAAATGTTCATTCAGCTAAAAATTTGGAATTACATGAAACTGCACATGCTATAGATAAAAATGTCTTAGACAAAAAATCAAATTCAGAAGAATTTATGGAAGTGTTTACTCAAGAAAGATATAAACTTTATGACCCTAAACAAGTTGCACATGCATATATTAGTAAATTTCCAGAAGAATTTTTTGCGGAATCATTTGTCCATTATTATCTTGATGAAGACTCAAAAAATATATTGAAAGAAAATTGTCCTTTAACATATAATTTTCTTGAAGAATTAGAACTAAGCTATGAAATACATTAATACTTAATAATATATTTCTATTTAATAAATTACTCTTTATAAAAGACTTTTTGATATTTATGTTATAATATTTCTAATGGTTATATTT
>NZ_JAGWCT010000171.1:0-5132 GCF_020657815.1 Clostridioides sp. ZZV15-6597
CTAATAGGTCGAGGACTTGACCAATATTTATTTGATGTTCATTAATTAAAATATATATGCAGTTTTTAGAGTGTTAATTTAACTCATAATAGGATAAGTGTGCTGGTGTGGCTCAACGGTAGAGCAGCTGACTTGTAATCAGCAGGTTGTAGGTTCGATTCCTATCACCAGCTCCAGTGAAGACTATGTTAAAAACATAGTCTTTTTTATTGTGTAATATATTTATTCTTTTATATAGTTTATAGAAATAGACAAGAAGTTGATAAATTTAAGTAAGAAATAGCTATACAGATTAAAATAATTATTTTAATCTGTATGTGAATACCTTAACGCAAAATTTTGATTATTTGTGTAAGAATTGGTAGAAAGATATGTATATTTAATTTGAAACTAACTTACCATGGATTACCATTCTAGCATCATCAAATTCATAAGTGCATGTAGAAAGTGTAACTATCTTATCTTTGCTATTTACTTTAATATTTGATTTATGTAATGATTTGGAAGTAATAGCATCTATGTATTTTTGATAGTCTGATTCACTATTAAAGCTTGTTTTTAGATAATCATAATCAGATTCTACAATATAGGCAGAAAATACTTCATATAATAATTCTTTTCCATCCATAGTGATTTTTATTCTATTATTTTCTTTAAAGAAATCATCATCTTTAAACTTATTTAGATTATTAAACATTGTTTTGTTTTTCATATTATGTCCATATACTATAACATTTTGGTCATCCAGAGATTTATTTCTATAATCCATGAATAATGTACCTGAGATAGATTCTTTACCATAAAAGTTTTTGTCAAGATAATAAGAATTATCTTTAGATTGTACAACTGGATAATTTATGTTTGTATTATCAACAGAAAGCCAAAATTTAAAATCTCTGTTTATTTTTGATAAGTCTTCTTTTTTATTTTCTTTTTTCTGAAGTTGAGCAGATGTTTTAGTATCATAGTTGTATTTGTTAAGTTTTAAGTATATATTAAATCCACTGTAGATTATTACTAATATTAGTATAATATTAATTATTACCCTATATAATTTTTTCAATATTCCACCTCAAATCATAAATAATAGTTTATATACCTATATTACACTATTTTTGAAGAAATTTAAATTTTTAGTATAATATTACTTTGACATACTTAAGGATTTATGATAATATAGCTAAGTAAAATGAATATTAAGTAAGCCAGATAATCGCATGTAATTTTACATGAGGAAAGTCGGAGCTCCATAGAGCAGGGTGCTAGGTAACACCTAGTGGGAGCAATCCTAAGGATAGTGCAACAGAAATAAACCGCCACTTATGTGGTAAGGATGGAAAGGCGAGGTAAGAGCTCACCAGCAGCTAGGCGACTAGTTGGCTATGTAAACCCCACCTGGAGCAAGACCAAGATAGGAATAAAGAGTGCTGCTCGTACTCTCCGGTAGGTAGGTCGCTTGAGCTTATTGGTGACAATAAGCCTAGAAAGATGATTATCTAATACAGAACTCCGCTTATAGACTTGCTTAATTTTTTCGATAGGTAAAACATCAGTTTAAACTGATGTTTTTTTATTTGCAAATTTGTCTAATTTACTTTCAAAATTTTGTGGAATATTGTAATATAAGTTAGTACAGATATTAAAAATGGTATAATATAAGATAGATATAAAAAGAAAAAGTAAAATGATGTAAATAATATGATATTATATAAGATGTAGTAAATTTAGTAACTAATTATTAAAATATCATAATCAAATTAGTAATTTTACATAATGTAAATATCACAATAAAATAATTGATTTAAGGAGTGAAGGTTTTGAGTGAAAATAATATAATAAGAAATACTGTTTTAAATGTCACAGCAAGTTTTTTAAAACAAGAGTCTAAGATAAATGAAAAATTAGAAGGTGTTTTAGAAAAGAAATTTGAAAAAGTAGAATTCAACGAAGCAAAATATGCTGAGCTTTTAAAATTTAATATATTGTTTTATAAAACATTAGCAAGAAATACAGAACCACTTATCGGGAAATGGATAGTAGATAAATACATACCTGAAATAGATGAATTAGAGAAAGACTTAGAATTGACTACAGCTAAATGTAGAAAGTATGTAAATAAGGCAATGAAGGATGGTTTAGACTGTCTAAAAGCCAACGATTTAAGTAGTTTTTTAGCTTATGATAAAATGGACCTATCAGAGAGGCGAAGACGTTTAGAAAAGGATTATAAGGTTCTAAATCTATATAAAGACCTTCTTAATATAACACTTAGAAAGATAAGCTTAGAAAAGAAAGATTGTGCAAGTTTATTTCTTA
The DNA here is from genome assembly GCF_020657815.1 of Clostridioides sp. ZZV15-6597. NCBI lineage: Bacteria > Bacillati > Bacillota > Clostridia > Peptostreptococcales > Peptostreptococcaceae > Clostridioides > Clostridioides sp. ZZV15-6597. Next base: position 2,317 of record NZ_JAGWCT010000171.1, read on the forward strand.
AGAATCAAGCTGATGCTAAAAGAGAACTAAAAAGAGAAATAATATTCTGTGTAAATAAGATATTAGCTAGTAGCAAAGAGGTAGTACCTAAAAATATAGAAGAAAGTTCTGAACAAAGTAGTGAAGATATAAAAGCAACAGAAATTGAGGATTTACAATTAGGTAAAGATAATTCAGAAAATGATGTTTTATTAAATTCAGTTAAAAAGTCAGAATTAGGAAAAGAACCACAGATAAATGATGTAGAAGCAAAGTTTATGGATAAACTAAATAGTTTAAATGATGAAAGTATATCTCAAACTGTATATAATGAATATAAAAAATTATGTGGGTTAGAAGAACTTCCTTATGTTGAAGGCTATGGTTTTGGTAGAGAAGTTATTAAAGACTTTGTTTGTGCAACAGTTGCATTAGAATTTTTGAAGAGAAGAAATAGAGATCTTATAGAAGGTGCGATGAGACTAACTATAATTGGAGAATTTGGTGCTGAAAATTTTAAGGAATTCATAGATTATGTAATTAAAAATAAAACAGAAATTAGTGAAGATGTTTGGGAAGAAGCACACGTTGTTCTAAAAGATAAATCTTCTGAATTAGAAAATCACGATATTGTATCAAAGAGAACTAGAAAAAATAAAGACATTGATATTGAAGAATATATTTATATGATAAAAAATGCAGATAAAGATGTTTGCTTTAGAAGTAGCATTTCTATAGAAGAAGATACTAAAGAGGAAGATGCTAAAGAAGACGTAATTAATAAGAATGACAATATAGAGAATGTTCTAGAAAATAAAGAAAATATTGAAAAAGAGCATGATGTAAATGAAGAAGAGATAATTGAATCAGAAAATAAAAAGAGTAGAAAAAAAGATAAATTATTTGGATTTATGAAAAAAGAAAGCAAAAAAGAGGAGGTAGTAGAAGTAACTGAAAAAGAAGAAATTAGCCTAGGTAATACTTCTGATGCAGTTACAGATGAACCTAATGAATCTATTAAGGACAATATAGAAAACTTAGAAGAAGTAAGTTTAGAAGAAGAGCGCAATATAAAAATAGAAAAACCAATAAATAATAATGAGTTAGATAAAAAACTATCAGCAAGTAATGAGCCTAAATCTGAAAAAGAAAGTAAGGGATTAGGTGATGAAATATCAAAAGAAGCAGAAGAAAAAAAGGTAGAAAGTGAAAAATCAGTAGTAATACCTATTAACAAGAAAGAAAAAAATAGTAAAAAATCCAAACATTCTCCTAAGTCTAATTCTAAGGAAAAGAAAACAGAAATAAAAAATTATGAATCAAATGAAGAAGATTTTATAGATGATGAAGAGGTTGGTTCTAAAAAAAGCAGATTAAAAGAGACTATTATAGCTATCGTTATAGTGGCAATTGTTGGTGTAGGATACTTTATAACAGTAGGCAATAACAAGAAAAATGATAAAGACAATACACCTCCAAAGGCATCAACTCAGCAACAGGCTAACAACAAACAAACAGAAGAAGAAAAGAAAGCAAAAGCTGAAAAAGAAAAGAAAGAAGCAGAAGAAAAGGCAAAAGCGGAAGAAAAAGAAAAAGCTGAAAAGAAAGCAAAAGAAATGGAAGCATATAAAGATGGTAAAGGTGTATATTATACTGTCTATGCAGGTTCACTTAAAGTTGAAGCAACAGCAAAAGAAACAGCAAAAGAATATGAAGCTAAAGGTATTTCTTCAACAATAGTTCAAGAGAATGGATATTATAAAGTGAAGATAGGTGATTATTCTGAATATGGAGAAGCACAAGAAAAATGTAATGAATTAGCTAAGAAATCTATTGATACATATATAGCGATGTATGATAAGTACTATGATTATAAATTAGAAGATTTGAAAGAATCAGCTCCTTCATTAAGTGCTGAAGAACTTAGACAAAAATATGAAGATTTAAGAAGTGAGTTAAGAAATAAATCTGGATATCGTGAATATGTTAAACATTTAGATAAACTTTATGAAGAAATAGTTGAAGGTGCTTAGGATATTTATAAAATAAGGACAAATTATGTCTCAAAATAAAAAGTATTAAAAAATATTATTTATTTTGAGGCATTTTGTCCATCTTTAGAAAATAATTATAATTTTGTTTAGGCGGTGAAGGTATGTTGAAATTAGGAGAAAAAATTATATATGAGCTTTCAGACGGATTTGAGCTTAGTGGTATCAGTAGATATTCAAAAGAATCTAAAAAACTTCATATAACAAATTTAGGTAATATTATAATCAGCAAAGCAGATGAAGTTAATGATGAATCAGGGGTAAAATATATATATAGTTTTTCAGATAATAAAAAAAAGTTAGAAGCAGTTTTAGAAGGTTCTCAAATAATTATTTATGGAGATAACTTGCCTTTTTATATAAAAAGTGAGAATTCAAGTAAGAATGTTACAGCAAGTTTAACTATGAAAATAACTCTAGATGAATATGATTTAATCTGTAAGAGCCAAAGAGAATTTATATTTTATTTAAAAGACAACATGACTATCTTGAGTTTAGATGATAATAAATTTTATATGGGTGGAATTAATAAAGATAACGAAAAGTTTATATTTATCAGTGGAAAAAATAGATTTGAAATAAACTTTGATGATATAGAAAGATATATTTTAGAAGATAAGAAAGTTTCTCTAAAGGGTTATTTTCATATGGAAAGAGAAGGTCTTATAGTAAGGTCTGTTTCTATATTTAATAATAATATAGAAAATATAGTTCCAGCCGATTTAAGTGAGAGAGTTAAAAATAATAAGAAAATAGGAAATCTTCCTAAAGATTGTGATATAGTAT
>NZ_JAGWCT010000172.1:0-5079 GCF_020657815.1 Clostridioides sp. ZZV15-6597
ACTTATAATGATATATACACAATTAGTATAGATAATTTGATGTTAATTCTATATATATAAAATAAAAATATGATAAAAAACTAAATTATACTTTGCTAATTTACTAAAAAAAGTGAAGTATAATTAATACTTCACTTTTTTTAGTAATCATAAATATTTTATTTTAATATTATCAATAATCTGTAAAATCTTATCTCTAACATCTATGGGTTCTAGTACCTCAATATTTTTTCCAAAAGAAAGTATATATCCATAAATCCAGTCGTTTTGTGGATATTGTACAGTCACTATAAAATTTCCATTGTTATCATCTGATATATTGTCAATATCAAATTCATCATATACTCTATATCCTATATCTTTAGAAATTTTCAATTTCAAATTGATATTTTTATACTCATTTTCTTTTATTTCTCCTACTTCTGTTGGCATACTCCTCACAAATGTCTGCTCACAGACGCAGATATTTCTCATCCTCATAATTTTAAAAATTCTATAATCATTTTTTTTACGACAATAAGCTTTAAGATACCATGATTTTTCTTTAAACCAAATCATAAGTGGCTCTACACAGCGTAAACTTATTTTTCCATAAGTGTCTATATATTCAAAGGTTATAATATTACAATCTAATATAGCAGATTTTATCTTTACAAATTTATCTTTTTCTCTATCATCACTACCCCAATGAGAAAAATCAACACTTATCCAGCTTGTATCTGATTTGCAGAATAAAGGTTTAAGTTTTGCCAATGTAGAATCAATATTTGGATACTTAAGTGCATTTAAGCTCTCCAGTGAAGCTAAAATTTCTTTCTGCTCTTGCTCAGATAAAATAGATTTATCAAAAGTGAAATTATCTAAAATACCTATACCACCATTTCTACCTTTGTCAGTATAAATTGGAATACCAGAAGATGACAATATTTCAATATCTCTACAAATAGTTCGTCTAGATACTTCAAAGTGTTCAGCTAACTCCGTTGCAGTTACTCTTTTCTTATCTAACAGGATATAAATAATTTCAAATAATCTATTACTTTTCATATAATCACCTCATTACTTTATTATAGTATAACAATAAAGCAATATATATACTTACATCTCTTTTTTTACTTCAAAGCGCAAAACAGTCTTCAACAAATCAGCATTTGATACTTTACTTTCATTAGTTATATATATTTCACGATGTATATCAGATTTTCTTATAAGTTTATTTTTCTTGCAAAATTCATTCATAATAATAAAACTCTCTGGTTCATTATCATATGAACCTCTATGAAGCATTTGAACGCATAGTCCATCATTAATAATTCCAAATTCAACATTTTCAATCAAATTATGTTGCTTTTTCTTTTTTACTATCTCAATTGCTTTGCTTAATAAATCTTGTGTAACAAAGTCTGGTTGACGTATCATTATAGTATAAATCAATTCTTCCTTAATAAGTGTACTTGAACATTTACTATCTTCTGTTTTATCCCATATAGCTTCTAATGGAAAAACAGTATAATCAAAGTAACCTTCTGGCACAATCCCCTTTTTAGGCATAGTTTTTATTGCATATGCTAAAGAATATAGAACTCCAATTGCCTCACTAAACTCTTTATCATTTGGATTTCCTTTTCCTTTTATCATAATAAATTTCTGTTCTGGTACATCAACTATTACAGGATTCTCATTAGGTAAATATAACTTTTTATCTTTCTTTCTCCATTCATATTTCATAAAAAATACCTCCGTATATTTATTTTATACATTGATATTATCATGATAAAAGTGACAACAGCGTGTCACAATTTATAAAATAAATTATATTATAAAATCTTCATCTTCTAACTCTTCATAGACCCCTTTTTGATATCCATTACCTTTAGTTGAAAAGAAATCATGTGTTTTAGTTTCAGTACTAAGTCCATTTAACACAATTGGATTGATAGCATTTACAGTATAAAGTCTTTCAAATCCTAAATTTTCTAAAGCTCTATTTGCATTGTATTTCAAAAAATCTACAACCTCTTCTTCAAGTCCACTATCTTTATATATTACATTTGTATACTCTATCTCATTTTCCATAAGAATATCAAGTATAGAATACATCTTATCTTCTAATTTTTTCTTATCAGCATTGTCAAATGAATTGTATATTTCTTGCGCAAGAAGTCCTATATATTTACCATGTAAAGACTCATCTCTAAGAATAAGTGATATTATTTCTCCACTAGCAACCATTTTTCCTTGACCAGACAGATACAATGGATAAAAGAATCCTGAATAAAACAAGAAACTCTCCAAAAACACACTTGTAACCATTGATAAATATAAATTCTTTTGGTTTGTAGTATTTTCATATTGAGCTAAAACTAAATCAGCCTTTCGTTGTAATGTTGGTTCTGTTTCTATCCATTCAAATAAATCATCTATCTCGGAGTTAGAAAGCAAAGTCATAAATATAGAAGAATAACTTTTTGCATGTATTTCTTCCATAGTACCCATAAAAGATAAAACTGCTTTTCTTTGAAGATTATCTGTTAAACTCATCATCGATGGAATCCCATTATTCCCTTGCTTTGTATCCAGTAATGTCAGTCCACCTAATACTTTTTTATATAAATCTTTTTCATTATCATCTAATTCATTCCATACCTTAATATCTTTAGAAACAGATATTTCTTCAGGAAGCCAAAATTGTTTTACATTTTGTTCCCAAAAAGCCTGTGTGAATCCATCTTCTTCTTTATTCCAATTAACTGCATCATGTGTTTTATGTAATTTAAATGTCATATATTTCTCTCCCTATACTGAACATACTAGACACTCATGAGTGTCTCTTGTCATCTTTGTTCTTGTGTAATATAAACTTTTCAGACCTTTTTTATATGCATATATGTAATGTCTAGCTATATCTCTAGTTGTCTTTTCATCTGTAACAAACAATGTTGTTGATATTCCCTGGTCAACATGTTGTTGAACTGTTGATACTAAATCTATAACTTTCCTCATATCCATTCTATATGCTGACTGATAATACAACATATTTTCATTAGTTAAAAATGGCATTGGATATATCGTAGTTGAATCTCCATATGTTCTTACTTCTACTGGCTCAGTAATTGGCATTATACTTGATGTTGCATTTTGAACATAACTAATACTTTGAGTTGGTGCTACTGCCATTAAATATGCATTATATATACCTTTTTCTTTGACCTCATCCAATAATTTTGTCCAGTCTTCTTTTGTTGGTATATAAATACCTTCAAATAATGCTTTTACCTTTTCTAACTTAGGTAGATAAGATTGTTCATAGTATTTTGATAATACCTTGCTTTTTCTTCCCTTAGCATACGCTGATTTTTCAAACCCTTCAAAAGTTTGATTTTTTTCTATAGCTATTTTCATAGATGCTTTAATTGAATAATATCTAATCATTGCAAAAAATACATTAGAAAATTCTACAGCATCCTCTGAAGTATATAAAATATTTTCTCTTACTAAGTATCCATGTAAATTCATAGCTCCCAATCCTATAGAATGAGATTTGCTATTGCTATTATTTACAGTCGGTACTGGCTTTATGTCTGTTTTATCTGCTACAAATGTCAATGCTCTTATCGATGTCTCAACTGTGCTTTCTATAGTTTTATTGTCCATAACATTTGCTATATTTAAAGAACCAAGATTACAACTTATATCTTGACCCCATTTATTTTCTCCACCATAACCTTCTATTTCTGAAGATGTTTGGTATTGGAATATTTCACAACACAAATTAGACATTTTTACCATACCAACCTCTTTCAATGTATGTTCCCTATTGGCTGTATCTATGTACACTACATATGGATATCCACTTTCTTGTTGCATTTGTGCTATTTTAGTCAACATTTGTCTAGGATTTATTTCTTTTTTTCTTATATCTTCATCATTAACTAACCTATCATACCACTCACTCATTTCTATCTCATCAAGGTAAACTCCATACTTTTTATACACAGTATGAGGATAGAATGCATAGGCTACTTCATTTTTTTCTGCTAACTCCATAAATTTATCAGGTATAATAGCTCCCAGCGATAATGTAGCAAGTCTTATTTTTTCATCAGCATTTATCTTTTTAGTATCCATCAATAATTCAAAATCAGGATGAAATACTGTGAGATAAACTGCACCAGAACCTTGCCTAGCTCCCATCTGATTAAAATAGCTGAATGATTGTTCCAACATTTTAGCTACTCCAACAACACCTCCAGCTGCACCTTCTATATCTTTAATAGATTCACCTGATGCTCTAAGCTTAGATAAGTTTAGTGCAACTCCTCCACCTATTTTTGATAAATGATTTGATGAAGATATAGCATATGAAATACCTTCTGTGCTATCTTCTACAGATAGTAAAAAACATGATACCATTTCTCCTGCTCTTTTTCTTCCAGCATTTAAAAATGTAGGTGTAGCTGGTTGAAATTCTTGTTTTACTATTTTGTCTGCCAAGTTTAAAGCTAGACTCTCATCACCATTTCCTAATGTTAAAGCTACAATTAATACTTTTTCATTATACGTTTCTAATATTTCTTTTCCATCATTACTTTTTAATGCATAATTTTGATAAAATTTATTTGCACTCATATATGACTGAAACTTAAATTTATGTTCCTCAATAAGTTTGTATATATTTTTGATAAAATCCATGCTGTATTTATGTATTACTTCTTCTAAATAATAACCTTCCTCAATTAAATACTTCAATCTTTCTTCTAGATTGTTAAATTTCTTTAACTTTGGATTTATAAATTCTTCTATGTAACTACTTAGGGCTTCCTTATCCTTTTCCAGTTGATATTTCCCTTGTTCATTTTTAATTATCACTTGATTGTTAAGCTCTATCCAATTCATTATTTACCGTCCTTTTAACATAATCTTGTGCTATAATTTCATTTAATTTACTTATTATTTCTTTTAATATTTATCAGTTCAAATTCCAAAAACAACCTCTAATTATAGGGCATAATAAGTATTTTCCAAAAACAAAAGCACTACATATAGTTAGTGCTTTATCTATTATATACTACATATAGT
>NZ_JAGWCT010000173.1:0-4936 GCF_020657815.1 Clostridioides sp. ZZV15-6597
TCTTAACACATGGTCTGCTAAAAGTGGCAATATTATAGATTTTATTTTACATTGTTCTATTCCAAAATAATTACATATTTTTGTAGTTCTCCAATATTCTGATATAATGATTGGCTTCTCTTAACACATGGTCTGCTAAAAGTGGCAATATTATAGATTTTATTTTACATTGTTCTATTCCAGATACTCCAGCCTCTTTAAAATCTTTAAATTCAACTGTTTCATCTAGAGTTTTATCTGTCATACTATCTATAGTAGTATCATTCATTTTATTTGTCTCTTCTATTAATTTCTTAAATTTTATAGCAAACTCATTTGAAGTATTGATTAGTTCATTTTCAGATGGGTCAAGTAATCCTCTCATAAACAATGCATGTTCCATCATAATTTGGTCCCAAAATAATTCTATCTCTTTAAAATCCTTTGAATCAATATCTATTTTATTTTCTAGGTCAATTACATAGGAACGATATAAGTTAGCTTCATGTATTATATGTTCAATAAGCAGAGGGTAATTTGAGGTAAATAGATTGCATGATAGCACTCCATCTAGAACTCTTTCTTTTAGATTAATAAGTCCATCAAGTAATTTTAGTGAATCTGAGTTAAGCTGAGCCACATAATTTACTAAGTCTTGACTAACTTGTGGATTTACACCACTCTGTAAATTTAATTCTCTTGTGGTTATGTTTTGATTTATTTCGATTCCTGTAAATTCCTCTGTCTTTTTTTCTGCATCCAATGTGTGACTAGTGACAATTTCTTCTGAGTATAATATATCAGGTCTAATTACACCATTGCTAGCACTAACAGCATATGATAATAATTCCTCAAATTGGTTTTTATAGTGGTCAGCTTCTAAAGCAAGATTGTAATCTTTAGATGTAAATCCTGCTTCTAAAAAAAGAGAATGCTCTTTCATAATTCTTGAAAAAAATAAATGTAATTCAAGTGATAAAATAACATATTTTTGATTATCTATCATAATTTCCTCCCTTTAGAAAGTATCTTGTTTATAATACTTTATTCTTAATATTTGATTTTATGTATATTAGAAATAAATTAATTAAATTCTTTTGTTATTAATTTTAATATTTATTATTAAATTTTAGTTTTAAATGTATAACTTTTGGATAAAACTATTAAAACTAAAATATATAAAAGTAGGCAAGAAGAATCTTATATAAAATTCTTTTTGCCTATTTAATATACTTGATTTTATGCCAAACCACATTCACATAATAAAATCATTATTCTATGGAGACATGACTCCACAGTATCTTCGCCATATTTTTTAATAAAATCATCAATTTGAGTTTCTATAAATGAATAGTATTCTTTTAAATTAGCAATATATGCAGTCATTATATGGACACATTCATCAATTTTATCTTTAAACACAATCAATCCCCCTAAAAAACGAAAAATTAAAATATTCAGTAAATGGCATGTATTATTTCATTTGAAAACCTATATAGTATGATATATTGTCTAGAAGTATTTTACAAGTGAGTATGTAAAACTGGTTGTTATAATTGCAAAACTGGATAGATGTTTTATTATATCTTCACGAATAAGAAGTCCGGTAAGAGGTTGTGCAAAGCCATTATCAAGTATATTTTTTATATATCATTTAAATTGGTAAATAGGATATTGATGTATTTTTTTTAATCAACTATAATTTAAAATATGAAGTGATAAATTTCCCAAGTAAATTAGGCTATTTAATGTATATATAAAAATGATAAGTAATCCTCTGTAATAAAAAATAATTTTGGAAATGTTGTTATAAATAATAGTAACAATGAAGGAGGCATGTATATGAACAAACATAACCTTGAAATTATATTAAATCAGATAAAGATTAATATATATATTACAGATATTCATACCAATAAAATTATTTTCATGAATAAAAATATGAAAGAAGAGTATCATAATTTAGTTCCAGAAGGAAAAGTTTGCTGGGAAGTATTATATCCTGAAAAAAATATTCCTTGTAGTTGTTGTAAGATTTCAGAATTACTAAAGAGCAATAAAAAAGGAGTATCAATAAAATGGTATGAAAAATGTAATAAGTTAAATAGAGTCTTTGAGAATTATGATAGTTTAATTACATGGTATGATGGGACAACTGTTCATATACATCAATCTATAGATATTACAAATTCTATAGCTTTAAACAAACAAGTTAAGATTGATGAGTTTTGTAAAGTATCAGATAACAATGAAAAAAAAGAGAACTTTAAGTATTTAAATACGTCAAGAGATAAATTTGATTATGATTCCACTTTACTTTATGATGCTCTGATTAGAGGTACAGATGAATATATATATATATGTAATTTAAAAACAGGAGTGTTTCGATATTCACCATCACAAGTTGAATTATTTGATTTACCAGGAGAAATTGTGGAAAATCCACTTGTCTATTGGAAAAAAATTGTACATCCAGAAGATTGGTCTCGTTTTTATAAGTCAAATATGGAAATAGGTAAAGATTATATGGATTATCATACAGTTGAATTTAGAGCTAAAAATCGTAGTGGAGAATATATCTGGTTAAAGTGTAGAGGGCAACTAATGCGTGATGAATTTGGAGAGCCAAGTATTTTTGCAGGAATTATGACACAGTTAGGTAAGCAAAATAAGATTGACCCATTAACACAGCTATTAAACTACTATGAATTTATGAGTGTATTTGAAGAAAAACTTTCAAATCCCATGATTGAAAAATTATGCATAATGCTACTAAATATTGATGACTTTAAGAATGTTAATGAGATGTATGATAGATCTTTTGGAGATAACATAATAAAAACTTTAGCACAATCCATAAAGTCTATTTTGCCAGGTAATGCCGAACTTTATAAACTTGATGGTGATGAAATGGGAATTCTTGTTGATAATGTTGAAGAAAATGACATTCGAATTCTATATGAACAGATACAGAATTTGATTATACATCTTCAATTGTGGAGAAAATATGGATTAAATATAACAATTTCTACTGGATGTGCTATATATCCAAAACATGGAGATACAGTAAAAGAACTTTATAAATATGCTAGCTACTCTTTACAGTATGCTAAAGAGCATGGAAAGAATAAACTTGTTTTTTTCTCTGAAAAAATCTTGAAAAATAAAGTGTATTCATTGGAAATGATGTGGGAGTTGAAAGCATCAATTAATGATAATTTTCAGGGATTTAGTCTTCGATTTCAGCCACAAGTAGACACACAAAGTCATAAAATAATAGGTGTAGAAGCACTTTTAAGATGGACTAACCAGAAAGGTGAAGCAATTTCTCCTTTAGAATTTATTCCAATTTTGGAAGAAAATGATATGATAAATGATGTGGGAGCATGGGTACTTCGAATGGCATTACGTACTTGTGGTGATTGGATTGATTATAATCCTCTTTTTACAGTAAGTGTAAATATTTCAGCTGTACAAATATTAGAGGAAATGTTTATTGAGGATATAATTAAAATTATATCTGAGGAAAATTTTCCTTATCAAAATCTTGTATTAGAGTTGACAGAAAGTCATACAGTACAAAATATGAGTATTTTACAAGATAAGTTTGAAGTTTTACAATATTTAGGAATTCGTATTGCTATGGATGATTTTGGTACTGGGTACTCTTCTTTAGAAATTTTAAAATTTTCCCCAATAGATATAGTTAAAATTGATAGAGTATTTGTCAAAGACATATTAAAAAGTAAGTTTGATGCTACCTTCATACGCTTTATTGTTGCAATTTGTCATGATGTAGGAATAAGAGTGTGTTTAGAAGGAGTAGAAACACAGGAGGAGTATGATTTAGTTAAGCAAATGAAACCAGATTACATACAGGGATATTTTTTTGGAAAGCCACAAACAGCAAGAGAAATTCTAGATATTTTAAAATTAGATATCTGATACTAGTCAAATTTGCAATTTAGCATTTACTTATATAATCTATCAAGTAAATATATTTTACTTTTAACTGACATTTAACCTTTAAAATTAAAAATATACTGATTTTATTAAATAAGAATTACTTGATTCAGTAAATATTAAAGTATATAGTAATTGTCTAGATAACAATAAGATAAGGAGCGTACAAACCTTGGAAAAACAGTATTTTACTACAGGTGAATTTGCAAAACTATGTGGTATTTCTAAGCAGACATTGATTTTTTATGATAAAATAGGTATTTTTTCACCCGAATACAAAGATAGAAACAATTATAGATATTATTCAGTATATCAGTACGATACATTAGATATATTACAATCATTAAGAGAAATAGGAATGAGTTTAGAAGAGATAAAAGAATATATAAAAAATAGAAGCCCTCAACTTTGTGTAGAAATGCTTAAAGAAGAAGAAAAAAAGATAAGAGAGAAAATAAAAAAATTAAAACAAATAAGTTCTAAAATACAAAACAGGATAAATACTACAGTTGAAGGTATTTCTAAGATAGATAATGAAGAAATCTATATATCCAATAGATGTGAAGAATACTTAGTATTATCAAGTGATTTGAGTAGTATAAATGATGGTAATTTTATGATGGAATTAATTGATTTTACAAATTACTGTAAGTCAAAAAATCTGTATCAGGGGTATGAATTAGGAGCAATAGTAAGTAATGAAAATATAAAAAACGGAGACTATTTAAGTATATCAAGTTTTTATTTAAAAATAGATAAAAAAATAAAAGATAAAAAGCTATATATAAAGCCAGAAGGAATGTATGCATGTATAAAGCATATTGGAAGATATGAAGACTCATATAAGTCCTATGAAAAATTAAAAAAATATATATATGATAATAACTATAAAATTATTGGTAATTCATATGAAGAAAGTATACTTGACTTTTTTTGTGAAAGCAATGAAGAAAATTATATGACTGAGATTTCAATTCAAATATCTATATAAGAA
>NZ_JAGWCT010000174.1:0-4934 GCF_020657815.1 Clostridioides sp. ZZV15-6597
ATATAAAAGTCTCCTTCCTAATATAACCAATATAAAACTTATTACAAGAATTAAAACAAATTTAAACATATTTAAATTTGAAAAATCAACCTCAATAAACTTATATAAATTAGCTATATTTCCTGTTGCATAATGACTTACTATAACTGCTACACTATTATTTAAGAAATGTAATAACATTGATACAAATATAGAGCCCGACTTATATACACTGTATGCAAATATGATTCCTAATATTGATGTTGGAATTATTCTTATAAAATCCATATGCATAATACCAAACAATACTCCACTACAGATTATTGCTAACTTTACAGACTTAACTCCATTTTTTGATTTACTAAATGCAGAAAATATAAAACCTCTAAAAAATATTTCTTCACATATAGCTGGTAATAATCCTATTATCAATAAATTCAATAAAAATTTATCCTTCATAAACAGAGATTTATTTAAACTCTCAGCCACTTCCATATTTTGAGGAAATAAAAATAAAATTAACTGAGTTATAATCATAATAATGATGTATCCACCAATCCAAAGAACAACTCCTCCTAAGAGATGTTTTAATGTTGGAATCTTTATACTAAATACTTCTCTAAAATCAGCTTTGATATAATATGCAAATATTAGTGGTAAAGCAATTATCATAACTTGTGTCATTACAATACCTGCTGTTCCAAATTTAATTTGAACCAAAGAACCAGCATAAATTAAAAGAACTAATCCTACTGCATACAAAATAATCCCATCACTCACAGTTGGTATAGACCCTTTTTTTATATTACATCTTTTCTCCAAGAAAGAAAAACTCTTACTATTTCCAAAAAGTATTTCTTCAGAATTAAACATTTTAGACAGAAGTATAATTGCCAATATAACAAAAGCTATATTCGATGTTAAAACTAGTGCTATCAGATTTAAATCACTTTTAAAAGATAATACACTTTTTATAAGTAATGATATATTTACCACAGGTATTACAGCTGTTACTCTATCCAATACTATATTTGGTATCATAGAAACATAAGATGGTATCATAATAACCAACATAAGAGGAGTTATATAGTTTTGAGCATCTTTAAAGCTTTTTGCTAGTGAACATACACACATACTTATTGCTGCAACTACCATTGAAAACAGACATACACATATTAAAGTAGTAGCAATTGGTAAAATTAAATCTCCATAATTAAAATTTCCAAAACCAAACTGGCTACTAAGACCCCCACTCACTAAAATAAATGCCATCGTTAAGCCCATAGATAAAATATTTAAAATTGCTGTTACTATTGCACTAAGGGAAACAGCCATATATTTTCCCATGACTAATTCTAAATTTGATATTGGGAGTGTAAATAAAGTTTCTAGTGTACCTCTTTCCTTTTCTCCAGCCATAACATCTATTGCTGGATATATTGAACCAAGCAAAACTCCTATTATTAATATAAATGGCAATATCTGTCCTAAGAAGTAGCCTGCTACTTCTTCTGTTTTTGCAACATCTATAGTACTGTACTTTATAGGTTCTAATGTACTTTGTACATCCAGTCCTTTTTCAGATAAAGTATTCTCTATAGTAAATCTCTTGTATTTATCTAAAACAGTTTCAATTCTTTTTACAGAGTTAGACGAATTTTCCTGAGATGAATTCATATATATTTTATAACTCGTAGATGATTGCTTTTCTTCTATTTTTATGTAAGCATCAATTTTATTTTCTTCTAAAGACTTCTTATAATTATCAACACTTAATATTTTTATTTTGCCTTTATCATTTGTAGTATCTTTATTAGTCCCAGTATCGCCCTCTAAATTATTCTCCTCTTCAATCATTGATACAAGCACTTTATTAGGTGTACTATCAAAAGCTATATTAATATCTTTACTATTCATACTATTTGCAGACATATTCATTACTTGAATCATCAACAACATAAGCAAAGGATATAAAAGAAGTGGTATAACAATCATCATAAATAAGGTCTTTTTGTCTCTTAGTATGTCTAACATTTCTTTTTTGAATATGTATTTTACAATTTTACTTCTCATCTAAACCTCCTCCATTCTAGAAAGATTTATAAACACATCTCTCAGATTATTTACTCCCGATTCTTCTTTTAAACTTTTCGGTGTTCCTGATGCAATTATTTTTCCATTATGAATCATTAAAATCTTATCACATAAAATTTCTGCTTCTTCCATATAATGAGTTGAATAAAGTACGGTTTTTCCTATTAACTTTTCGTTTTTCATAAAGTCTATTATAGATGCACTACTCAAAACGTCAAGACCTAATGTTGGTTCATCAAAAATATACACTTTTGGGGAATGTATTAAACAACGAGCTATAGATGTTCGCTGTGTCTGACCAGTTGATAGATTTTCAATTCTATTGTCTATAAATTCATTCATATCCATTACTTTTACAACATTTTTAATCGACTCTTCTATTTCTTCTTTTGTCATTTCATATAAACTTCCAAAAGTTGTTAAAAGTTCTCTAGGAGAAAGTCTTCCATATAGCTTTGTATTTCCAGATAGATATCCTATTTCTTTTTTTGCTGAATTTCTATCTATTGAATAATCATATCCAGAAACACTTATATTTCCTGATGTTGGTGTTAATATTCCTCCTAGCATTCTAAGTAAAGTTGTCTTTCCAGCACCATTTGGTCCTAATATTCCGACTATCTCACCTTCTTCAACACTAAAAGAAACATTATTTACAGCAAGAAAGTCTTCTTTTTTGGTTTTAATTTTCTTTAATTTTTTTATTGAACTTTTATTTTTATCATCTTTTATAACTCTTGTAAAAGATTTACATAACTTATCTACCTCTATCATTTACCAATTTGCTCCTTTCTTATTTATAGATATATTTATATAAATATAACATATAAACCTTTTTTATATACTATTTTTTATTTTAAAATATCTTATTTATAAAAACATATCTATTTACATGACAAATTATTACTTTTTATTCTTTTATAATATGTATTAACTAATAGATATAAAATAACATATTAATTTTTAAAGTATTAATAAATATTATCAATAAAAAAAGTGTCTCTAATCATTTAAAAATCTTTCAGACACTTTTTTCTAATTTCTCTTTTATTTTATTATCTAACTTTTTTACCAAGTTTAAATACTGCTAAAACATCTGACATTACATCTATATTATCTATAGGATTGCCATTTACAACTATCACATCTGCTTTCTTTCCTTTTTCTAAAGTTCCATAATTTTTATCAATTCTTAAAAGTTCAGATGCAGTTTTTGTAGCTGCTACTATTACATCCATATTATCCATACCATAATCTGACATTAACTTCATTTCATAATATGTCTTTCCATGTTCATTATAAGAAGTTCCTGCATCAGAACCAACTGCAATTTTAATTCCTTTTTTGTACGCTTTTAAGAATGATTCTTTATGTGGAATAGCAACAATTTCGCACTTTCTAAGAGTAGCCTCAGTTATTCCACTTTCTTTTCCTGCATTTAAAATAAAATATGGTGCAGCAACTGTTGGAACTAGATATGTTCCTCTTTCAAGCATCAAATCAATTATTTCATCATCTAAATAAACACCATGTTCTATAGAAGTGATTCCTGCAAGCACTGCATTTTTTATACCAGTTCTTCCTTGTGCATGTGTAGCAGTTATTTTCCCTGCTTTTATAGCTTCATCTATAGCAGCCTTCATTTCTTCTAAAGTCAATTGTGGTGAACCTGGCTCAACACCATCAGTTGTTACACCTCCAGTAGCCATTATCTTTACACAATCTACTCCATTTTTTAAAACTGTTCTAGCTGATTTTCTACATTCATCTACTCCATCACTTTCAATACCAAAATAGTATCCATGTCCTCCTGTCATACATATAACTGGACCTGAAGTAACTATACCAGGACCATCTATAGACCCTTTGTCTATAAGATTTTTAAGCTGCACATCCACATATTTTGGACAACCTAGACTTCTAATATATGTTACTCCTGAATCTAAATATGCATCAAGTTGTTTTATTGTATTTACCACAAGCTCTACATCAGATACGTTCTCATAATAAACTTTTGGATTTCCTACTGGCTCCATTGTCAAATGCACATGACAATTCATAATTCCTGGCATAACAGTTTTATCTAGGTAATCATATACATCATATCCACTTAAATCTTCTCTTATATTTTCAATTTCAAGTATAGTATCTTCATCAATAATTATACCTTTATCCTTCATAATACTATTTCCTGTTCCCTGAACCTCCTATGACTAAAGTCACAGAGTTCCTGCTTCATAGAATTTTGCATACTAAAATATGTCTTACCAATTCTCCACAGGCTATCCCCGTAGTTCCTACGGTTCTTACATAAATTATCTATTTTAAACTGTTATTAGTTTTAATCTTTCTTTTAGTATATTTATACTTGCATTTATATCTCTATCGTGAGTTACATTACAACAAGGACAAATCCATTCTCTTATATTTAAATTCTTTATTGCCTCGTTTTTGTACCCACATTTATTGCATATTTGTGAACTTGCAAAGAATTTACCCACCTTTACAATTTGTCTACCATACCAATTAACCTTGTATTCTAATTGACGAACAAATTCTGACCATGACACATCAGAAATAGAACGAGATAGTTTACGATTTCTAGTCATATTCTTTACCTGCAAATCTTCTATGCAAATAATATCATTCTCTTGTATTAATTTAGTAGATAGTTTTTGTAGAAAATCCTTTCGCCTATTAGCTATATGTTCTTGAAATCTTGTAACTTTTAATCTTGCTTTATTTCTATTTAAACTACCGATTGTTTTTCTCTATAATTCTCTCTGTAATTTAGCAAGTTTGTTTAATGACTTCTGAAGATACTTAGGATTTTCTATAAATTGTCCACAACTTGAGATACA
>NZ_JAGWCT010000175.1:0-4922 GCF_020657815.1 Clostridioides sp. ZZV15-6597
GAATAGCTATATTACTTTTAAAAATACTTTTTCTATATTTAACACTTTATATTATTAATTTAATAATGAAAATAACTATAGTAAAAGGTAATGAATTTGCAATAGTAGAAAAAAGAATCTCAATGAAACATCTTTCAAGTGACAAATTAATTGCATTAAATGGGGAATCAGGATTTGAAGCTGATATTTTAAAACCAGGTGTATATTTAAAAAATAAATTTATATATAGAATACATAAGTTTCCTCTAATACATATAAATCCAGATGAAATTGCATATGTAGTTTCACATTCTGGTGAATCTTCAACTAATAAACATATTATTGAAAATATATCTAGTAATAATTTTCAAGACACAAAATTATTTTTAGATAATAAAGGTCATACAGGTATACAAAGAGACGTTTTAACAGCTGGAACATATTCAATAAATCTGGCTCAATTCAGTATCATAACAAAATCTAAAATTATATCTTTATATCCTGAAAAATTTTTTTCAATAGTTGATAAAATAAAAAAATGTGAAGGCTTTTCATTAACGGAAATTAAAGAAAATGAAATTGGAATAGTAACTAAAATGAACTTTACAAAAGAAAATGAACAGACTATTTTAACAAAAGGTTTTTATCCTATAAATTGTTTATTTGATAAAGTAGATAAATATCCAAGGGGTGAATTTATTATTAGCTGGAGCTATCTTAAAACTGAAGATTATTCTTTAGATGTATTAGATATAATAACAAAAGATGGATTTCTTGTTAAAATTGAAATATTTTTATTACTACAAATTAAAGATATTAAACTAGTTAAAAACTATTTTTCTAATATGAGTGAACTACTAAATAAACATTTAAATATATTTATTATGGAATACTTTAATAATATACTACAGGACCAAACACTATCAAATTTAATTACCAATAGAAAAACTATATTTAAAGATATTGAATATGATTTTTCTAAAAAAACAAATAAATTAAATCTTCAGTTAAAGAATTTATTTATAAATTTTTCAAATCTAGATGAAAATAAAAACGTAAATTTATATAATATTTTAGATAAAAAGTAAGCTATCATAACAAGCAATAATTGATTAATTTAAAAGGGGATTAAAATAAAATGAAATACTACATAAAAAAATCAGTGAGTCAATTAAAAGTACTTAATTATACCATTAATAATAAACAAACATCATTGTCTAAAAACATAGATATATTCTATATAATGTATGGATATCTATTAAAAAAGATAAAAACTTACACATTCTTAATAAACAATGAAGAAAAAACATTTACTCTAAAAGATTTTCTTCGAGAAATAAATAGCCCTATTGTTTTATTTACCTTAGAAATTTTTAAAATACGAAATATCTTAAAGAAACAAAACATATATATAAATATTTTAGGAAGAGCTATTCCTGAATCTATTAATAAGAATTATATAAATGGTCACTTTATAAAAAAAGAAAAAATAATTTCTAAAAAATATCGTAATTACTTTGAAAAAATAGATAGTATAGATTCAATTTATGTTATAAAAAAAGGAATAGTTTTGGATTTTTATAACTATAGAGACTTTAATTCACAATATGATTTGGATTATGCTATATGTGATGCTATCTCTTGTATGTGCTATACTAACTACATTGAAAATAACATTGATTGTTCGATTTTCAAACATGCTAAAAGAACTACAAGTGCTATGAGAGCTAGAGAAGCCGTTTCAAACTATTTAATGAGTCTCATGTACCATAGATTGATTCCAGATGATGGAAATAGACAAATAATAAAAGATATTTTAATTAAATCAACTCAATAAATATATTTTTAGATAATAATATAATATATTAAATAAAAACTCACTCTTTAAAGAAGCGTGAGTTTTCTCTTTTTAGCACTCTAAATAATATATTTAACCTATTTTTAAAAAAAGTGGCAACTTAAGTGTGTTTATATGGTAAAATTTGTCATTGGTTTTTGTTCAATTATGTGTTATCTTTAATTTAGTATATGTGTATGTATACGTTTTGCTTATAAAAAATATTTTTCTAGTAATTATACTGTCAAGTAATTACTAGTTTTTTTTTGTTAAAATACCAATTAAAATAGATATATAAATCACTTCTAGTACACAATTCTTAATATATACCATTTATTTTTAAAAACTATTTTTTGATATATATATAAATAAGACATATATATTTATATATATAAGAATATGTAGATATATATTTTTACATATAGATATATATAATTACATATAAGATATATATTCTTATATATTAAATTAATATAATTATAAAATAATTAAGGGGTGATTGAATATATGGCATCTATCCGAATAACAAAAGATTTATTAAGAATATTAGTTAATAATAATTATAAGTTATGGTATGGTAGAATCTCAAGCGACATGAGAAAACTCAAACAAAAAGATGATATATCTTTTACATTAAATAAAACACAAATGGAAGACATCGCTACTCAAATATATTTAAAATCAATAAAGGATGATAATTTTATTGTTTCTTCAGTTAGTCTATCTTCCATATTTTGTGAATACATGCATGATAAGGAAATACAAAGTAAAGAATCTACATCTATGATAAACTCTAATTTCAGCGAATATGGTGTAAAGGTTTCTAAGGTAATTTTAAAGCTTTTATTATTTAATTGTTTTAATGAATATATTAAATCAAATTCAATAAAACATATCAAAAAAAGAAACAAAATAAATTTAAAGTTAGCTTTAGATGAAATTTTATATAAAAATCAATTGGAAAAAGATTTTATATTAAATAAAACCTTAGTATTAAATATTTTTGAAAAACATATAAACAGTACTAATTAAAATACAATCAATTTTAATATAAATAGAAAATAAAATTATTTGTATTAGTATCAAATTTTAATAAAGGAGATGTATATATATGTCAAATAAATTTTTTAATGACGACTTAGATACTTCATCTAAAATCAGAAGTATTCTTATAATTATTGTTGCTGCATTATCACTTATAGCACTTTTATTTTTAACATTTTGGGCTTTTTTATTTTTTGGTTATTTCGAAAGTCCTCAAAAAACGCTTATTAGTTTACCTATAGCTCTATTTTTAATTTATTTATTGCTTTTCAGAAAAAATAAATCATCATTCAAAGGAATATCTAATTTATTCCATAAAAAAAATTAAGATACTTGGAGGGAACATAATGAAAATAAGAAAATATATAAAATCTTTGACTACATTATCTCTAATAACAATTTTTCTACTATCAAATACTTTATTTTGTTTTGCAGACTCTTCAAAAGTTCTTACACTTGGAGAAAATCTTAATGATAAACAGAAATCAAAAGTATTACAATATCTAGGAGTATCTGAGGATAACATTGACATTATTCTAGTAAATAATAAAGATGAAAGAAAATACCTTGAAGGAGTAGCTACAGAAGAACAAATTGGACATAGAACACTATCTTGTGCATATATAGAGCCAACTGAAGAAGGTGGAGTTAATGTTAAAATTGCAAATTTAGATTGGGTTACAGCAGATATGATATCATCTACATTAATAACTTCTGGAGTTGAGAATGCCAATGTAATAGCAGTTGCTCCATTTACAGTTAGTGGTACTGGAGCATTGACAGGTTGTTTTAAAGCATTTGAAAAAGCTACTGGAAAACAATTAGATGAAGAAAAAAAAGAAATTGCTACAGAAGAATTAGTTATAACTGGTGATTTAGGAGAAAAAATTGGTCAAGAAAAAGCTACTGGAGTAGTAAATGATATAAAAAAAGAAGTCATAAAAGAGAAGGTTAGTGAATCAGAGAAAATAAATAAAGTCATAGATGAAGTAGCAGCCAAATATGAAGTCTCATTAACGCCTGAACAAAAAACTTCTTTAGCAAATATGATGCTTAAAGTTAGTAATCAGAATTATGATTATTCTAAAATAGAAGATTCTTTAAATAAAGTTACAACTAATGTAAATCAAGTCTTAAACAAAGTTAGCACTGAATTTGAGAAATCAGGTCTGTGGGATAGTATAAAAGCCTTTTTCTCAGGATTATTTTCAAAAGACAATAAGGAAAATAATCTTGGCATTTTAAACTCAACAAATGATAATGCTCTAGGTGACAATGCTAAGGTAGATTCAACTGAAAATAACATAGATAATAATGAAACATTCTTAGATAAAGTAAAGAATATTTTTAAATAATTATTATTTTTATAACTATAGTTTTGCTGATAAATTCCTTAATATTTTAATATTAGGGAGTTTATTTTAGTTTTTATTTAATCTACATCATTATCTATAAATAATAAAAGGACAACAAAACAAATTTGAAAGGTTTATAATATGAAAAAATTATCGAAAAAATCTTTTCCTCTAGTATTTAGATATTTAAAATATATATTAATTGTTTCTTTATTTCTTTTTTTGATAAACAATATTATTACAGTAAAAGGAAATTCTATGTATCCTACTATACAAGAAAAAGATTACTTAATAATTAATAAACTTTTTAAAAAAAATATAAGAAAAGGAGATATTATTGTATTTAATACATATGTGAAAGGCTTAAAAAAAAATTAGTTAAACGTGTAATTGCAACTCCAGGAGATAATTTACTTATAACACAAGGTAATGTATTTATAAATGGGAAATTAATAGAAGAAAACTATATTAATAAAGATACTTATACTTATGGTAATGTTAATATTGTTATTCCATTAAATTATATTTTTGTAATGGGAGACAATAGAATGAATAGTAGAGATAGTAGAGATAAAAATATAGGTATTATAAATATGAATAATATTGAAGGTAAGATAATTATAAAGATATATGAATCAAACAATATATTTTATTAATTAATCAATATAAATATTATAATAAAAATATATATAAGAAGAGATATATTA
>NZ_JAGWCT010000176.1:0-4733 GCF_020657815.1 Clostridioides sp. ZZV15-6597
CAACTATACTTGTAAGAAAGGTGGTTTGAAATGGATATAAAACAGTTAAAATATTTTGTTGAAATAGTGAAATCTGGTTTTAATTTATCAATTGCATCAAAAACTCTTCACATATCTCAACCAGCCTTAAGTCAAATTATAAAAACTTTTGAAGAAAATGAAAATGTATATTTATTTGAGAGATATAAAGGCAGGTTAAATGGATTAACTCCAGCAGGAGAACGATTTTATGTAAATGCAGAAAATATTATAAATGAATATAAAAATATGATGGAGGATTTAAGAGAAGACTCTGTTCAGTTTAAAGGGAAGGTTAGAATAGGGATACCACCACTTATACTTGGAATAGCTTTTTCTGATGTAGTTGCACAATTAGTTGCAAACAATCCAGATATAGAATTCGATATAGTAGAGAAGGGGGCATATGATTTAAGTAGAATGCTTATTTTACAGGAATTAGATTATGCAGTTCTTTTACATCCACATAAAATTGATAGGAGTGTAGTAACAGAACATGTACTTCAAGAAGATGAACTTACTGCATTTTTAAATACAAATCATCATCTTGCAAAGAAAAATAAAATAGATTGGAAGGATTTAAATGAAGAATTGCTTGCAATATTTAATCCTACATTTATGATACATCATAAATTAATGCAAAAATTTACTGATGAAAAAGTTAAACTTAAGAGGTATATTATGTCTGGTTCTTGGGATTTCTTGTTGTTATCAACTACAAATTCTGATTTTATAACTATTTTACCATCACCAGTACATGATTTTTTTGAAAATAGTCAAATTATAGAAAAACCATTTAATGACCCTATTACATGGAAGGTTGTATTATGTAGACCTAAAAAAGAACGTTACAGTCATGTAGATGAGCATGTATTTAAATTTATTATAGATTTCTTTAGTAAAAAGAATCTATAAATTGTTATTTAAATAACAAATAAAAATATTAATGAAGATAATAGGCATGAATCATTAATAGTAATTAGATTTTACAATCGTTATTTAAATTGGTTAACTAGAAAAATTCATAATGATGATAAATTTGAAGCAAAAGTAGGATACTATAGATTAATGGCAATACAAAGTGAAAGAGATAGTATTCAACAATTAGTTGAAAGTAAACAAATATCAAGAGAAGTAGCTAAAGAATTATTGGAAAATATTCTTTATGATGAAATGATGATGATAGAATGAAAATTATAAACTGTATAATGTTTAAATTTTATTGGTACTAAAAAAATAGGAAATAGTTTTCAATAATTTACTTGACATATATAATCATTTATAATAGAATAAAGCTATAAATTGAATACAATATTTATGAGCGTTAACAAACTGGATTGTTACTGGGAAGCAGGCAATACCTAAGTTAAGATATACAGGTGAATTGTATCTTAATTTAGGTGTTTTTTTATGAATAAGGGAAATTGTATTTTGGGAGAGATATTGATTATGATTATTCAACAAATTTACAATAATAATGTTGTATTAGTTTTAGATGAAAACCAAAAAAAAGAATTAATACTAACAGGATGTGGAATAGGATTTCAAAAAAAGAAGGGTCAAGAAGTAGATAAAAGTAAAATTGAAAGAACCTTTGTAACACAAGATGAAAGTTTTATAGATAAAATTGGAAAATTAGCAAGCCAGGTTGATGAAAAGTTTTTTGAGGTGAGCACAGAGGTAATTGCTCATGCAGAAGGCATTTTAAATACTGAGCTTTATGAGTACATATATGTAGCACTTACTGACCATATTGCATTTGCAATTAAAAGATATCATGAAAATATAACTATAAAAAATGATTTACTACATGAAATAAAAAGAATTCACAAAAAAGAATACGAAATTGGAGAATGGGCTGTAGATTATATAAATAAAGAATTTAATGTAGAGTTTCCTTTAGATGAGGCAGGCTTTATAGCTATGCACATAGTAAATTCAAACTATAAAGGCAGTTCAAAGGAATCCCTGTTAATTACTAAAATTGTAAAAGACATACTCAATATTATAAGATATTATTATAGAGTTGAGTTTAAAGAAGATGATATAAATTATGATAGACTTCTTACACACTTAAAGTTTTTTGCAAATAGATTAGTAAAAAGAGAGGAACTCAATGATACTAATAATGATATTGTAGATATAATCAAGATAAAGTATGAAAAAGATTATAATTGTGCATATAAAATAAAGACACATGTAGAGAAAAATTATGATTACTATGTAAGTCAAGATGAACTATTATATTTAACACTACATATTAAAAGAGTTATATCTGTGTTGAATTCATAATAATATTACTAAATAAATATAAATTAAATATCGGTATTTAAGATACTATGTAAAATTTAATAGAAATATAATAATTTTAAAACATTAAGGTTGTTACTGATAATGCAGGCAAGACTTAGGTTTGTAAAAAAATTATAACAGTTTATTTTTAATTCTAAAATTAGGTTGATATAGGTTTATTTATATTAACATGAGATTTATTTTTAGGGTTAAAACTACCAGTGTAATTTTTTATAAACTTAAGTCTTTTTTATTTAAAAAATATAAAATAATAAGGAGAGAGAAGTAAATGAAAAAAATATTTGGTGTTTTACAAAAAGTAGGAAAATCTTTAATGTTACCAGTTGCATTACTTCCAGCAGCAGGTATATTGCTTGGTGTAAGTAATGCTTTAGCAGGAGATGCGTTACTTGCTCATTTTCCAGCACTAGCAAATCCTACATTTCAACTTATAATAAGTATAATGGAAAGTTCGGGGCAAATTATATTCAATAACCTGCCTCTTATATTTGCAGTTGGTGTAGCTGTGGGTCTAACTGAAGGCGAAGGTGTAGCAGCATTGGCAGCTATAGTAGGTTTTTTAATCCTTAATACGTCTATGGGTGTTATGGCAGGTGTCACAGAAGATATGATAGATAATTCTATGTATGCAAGTATTGTTGGAATACCAACAATTCAAACAGGTGTATTTGGAGGTATCATAATAGGTATAGTAGCTGCTTATCTTTATAAAAAGTTTTATAAAATTGAACTACCTCAATACTTAGGCTTTTTTGCAGGTAAAAGATTTGTGCCTATTGTTACATCATTAGCAGCAATAGTAATAGGAATCATATTATCATTTATTTGGCCACCAATACAAGAAGGGTTACTTAGTTTTTCAAAAAATGTTATAGAAGCAAATCAAACATTAGCAGCATTTATGGAAGGGTCTCTAGAAAGATTATTAATACCTTTTGGTTTACATCATGTTTTCCATAATCCATTTTGGTATCAATTTGGAGAATATGTAAACAAAGCGGGAGAACTTGTAATGGGTGACCAAAAGATATTTTTTGCTCAACTTAAAGATGGGGTAAATTTCACAGCAGGTACTTTTATGACAGGTGCATTTCCATTTATGATGTTTGGTCTTCCAGCAGCAGCACTTGCTATGGTACATGAAGCAAAGCCAGAAAAGAGAAAGTTTGTAGCAGGAATAATGGCATCAGCTGCACTTACATCTTTTTTAACAGGAATAACTGAACCAATAGAGTTTGCATTTTTATTTGTTGCACCAGCATTATTTGTAGTACATTGTTTATTTTCAGGTTTATCATATGCAGTAATGCAACTATTAGGAGTTAAAATCGGATTCACATTTTCAGGCGGATTAATAGACTTCTTACTATTTGGTGTACTTCCTAATAGAACTCAATGGTATCTAGCTATTTTAGTAGGTATTGGATTTGCAGTATTATATTATAGTGTATTTAGATTTATGATAAGAAAGTTTAACCTAAAGACACCAGGAAGAGAAGATGAATCAGAGTCTAGTGTGGAGACTAGTGAAATGTCAAAAGATGAGTTGGCATCAGAAATACTAATAGCTTTAGGAAATAAAGAAAATTTAAAAAGTTTAGATGCTTGTATAACAAGACTTAGATTAGTTGTAAATGATATAGATAAAGTGGATAAAGAAAAGTTGAAATCACTTGGAGCAGCAGGCGTAATGGTTATTGGAAACAATGTTCAAGCTATATTTGGTCCAAAATCAGATGCAATAAAATCTAATATAAAAGATATAATAGAGGGAAAAGTAAAGGTTGAAAAGACTGATATTAAAAATATAGATAAAAAGAAAATGGAAAAAAATAATAACATAGAAAACACTAATATAGGCGATACTTTGGTGGAAGAAGAAATTTATTCATTGACAAATGGAGAAATCTTAGATATAGAAGAAGTTCCAGACTCTGTATTTTCAAGTAAATTAATGGGAGATGGATTTGCAATTAAATCTGATGATGGATTAATTTATTCACCAGTAGATGGAACTATTGGAGTTGTATTTCCAACTAAACATGCAATAATAATCAAATCTAAAAAAACTGGAGTAGAAATACTTATACATTTAGGTATAGAGACTGTAAACTTAGAGGGAAATGGGTTTGAAGTATTTGTAAATGTAGGAGATGAAGTGAAGTCAGGGGATAAACTGGTTAAGATGGATTTAGAATATATTGAAAAAAATGGTTTATCAACAATGAGCCCAGTAGTGTTTACGAATTTAGAGCAAAATCAGAAGTTAAATATTAAAAAGGGAAAAGTTACAGCAAAAGAAAGTAATCGTGTAAGTATATTAAAAGGTAGTATTGAAAAAATTGGATAGACATATTAACTGAATAGATATATTAATGTGTATAATTAAAAGACTATGAAGT
>NZ_JAGWCT010000177.1:0-4478 GCF_020657815.1 Clostridioides sp. ZZV15-6597
AGATGTGTATAAAGAGACAGCAGACTTAATTTATTTAGTTTGTATTTTTTAATAAAGCGGAGGTTTTTTTATAATGAAAAACGGAATAGTAAAATGGTTTAATAGTGAAAAAGGATTTGGATTCATATCAGTAGAAGGAGAAGACGATGTTTTCGTACATTTCTCAGCTATACAAACTGATGGATACAAAACTTTAGAAGAAGGCGAAAAGGTTAGCTTTGATATAACTCAAGGTAATAGAGGACCTCAAGCTGAAAACGTAAATAGAATATAATTATTTAATTTAAATATATATATTTTAGAAAAGGAGCTACATAAGGCTCTTTTTTGTTGTCTAAAAAAAATAAATAAGTTACCTTAAAAAAGTGCTAAACTTAAAACAACTTATTTAAAGTAACTTCTTTCTATTATAGTATATTATTCATATAGACTACACTACCTAAATTTACTTGATATTATTAAGCACAATTCTCTCAATACTTTACATGCTATAACTGTTGATACTCCTGTCGTATCATAATCAGGGCTTAGCTCTACAATATCACAACCAACTATATTTATATTAGATTTTTTTATAATCTTAAAAATATCTTGAAATTCTCTATAATTTATACCACCAGGTTCTGGTGTACCTGTTCCTGGAAATACAGATGCATCCAACACATCTAAATCTACAGTTAAATAAACATTTTTCCCATTCAATTTATTAATTATCTTTTCAAATGTATTTATTCCACCAACTTCCATATAAGTATGTTTTTGTTCTATTGCAAATTTAAATTCTTCTCTTGTTCCAGACCTTATTCCAAATTGAAATATTTTATCATCTCCAACAATATCCCATACTCTTTTAATTACTGTTGCATGAGAATTTTTATTATTATTATATTCTTCTCTTAAATCTGTGTGTGCATCAAAATGAATTACATACACATCATTATACTTCTCATAGACTGCTTTAAAAGCTGCTAAAGTAACTAGATGTTCACCACCAATCATAAATGGAA
Organism: Clostridioides sp. ZZV15-6597; assembly: GCF_020657815.1. Taxonomy (NCBI): domain Bacteria; kingdom Bacillati; phylum Bacillota; class Clostridia; order Peptostreptococcales; family Peptostreptococcaceae; genus Clostridioides; species Clostridioides sp. ZZV15-6597. Next base: position 1,008 of record NZ_JAGWCT010000177.1, read on the forward strand.
CCTTTAAATCTTCAACTATACTAGCAGTTTCATCATATATTTCTTTCAAAACTTGTTCTGTATCTCCAACACTAATTTCCAAATCTCCATAATCACATATATTATAATCTTCTAAATCCAAGTCTAAAAAAGGACTATATGTCTCAAGACCATAAAATTCTTTTCTCATCGAGCTACTTGCAAATCTAGCTCCAGGTCTATTTGAAGTAGTTCCATCAAACCCTACTCCAAACACTATCAAATTTGATTCTTCATAACTTTTATCCATACCCATAAATGTATTTATATGATAGAAATTACTCTTCATTTAACATCTCCTTTACATATTGAGGTAGCATAAATGAACCTAAATGGATATCACTATTATAATACTTCGTTTTTAAATTTAATTTTTCCCAACCATCTCTATCTTGATTTTTTATTGGGTCTAGTTTTTTTGAAGCAAAACCAAATAACCAGTGTCCAGATGGATATGTTGGTATATGTGCTTGATAAACTTTAGATATTGGAAATATACCTTTTAACTTATCGTTGGCTCTTTTCATTTCTTTAGCATTAAACTCAAAATAAGGACTTTCACTTTGATTTACTAAAATTCCATCATCAGTTAGTATTCTATAACAATCTCTATAAAAATCATTTGAAAAAAGTCCTTCTCCTGGTCCTATTGGGTCAGTTGAATCTACTATTATTAAGTCATAAGATTTGTCATAAGCCTCTTTAACAAACTTAACTCCATCTTCAAAATATAAATTTACTCTTTCATCGTCTAATTTACATGAACATATATCTATATACTCTTTAGACACATCCACAACCATTTTATCTATTTCAACCATATCAATTTTTTCTATTTTAGGATAACGACTTAACTCTCTTACTGTACCACCATCTCCACCACCTATAACTAAGACTTTTTTGATATTTAAATTTGTAGCCATAGGAACATGAGTTATCATGTCATGATATATAAACTCATCTTTATATGTCACCATCATTAAACCATCTATTGTCAGAAACTTTCCAAACTCCTCACTATCAAACACATCTATTCTTTGAAACTCAGACTTCCCTTCAAATAAATGTCTATCTACTTTTATAGAAAACCTTACATTTTCTGTCCATTCCTCTGTATACCAAAGTTCCATATAATAATCCTCACTTTCATTTATCTATTTTATGTTTATACTGCTTCAGGTTTATGAGTGATTTTACCTAAATCTTTCTTTGAATATTTTTTTATTTTTGTTGTCAATCCTCTTGGAATTTCTGTGGACTCACTTCTTTCTGATTTTAGAAGTTGTTCCAATAATTCGAAACTTTTCCATGGGTCTATATCACCACAAGTAAAAAAATCCGCCGCTGCATAACCATATTCAGGCCAAGTATGTATTGTCAAATGAGATTCAGCAATTATGACAGCACCCGAAACCCCCCAAGGATTAAAATGGTGAAATACAGAATCAACAATTGTAGCCTTTGCATTTAATGCTGAATCATTCATAAAATTTTCTATAAGATGTGGGTCTTTAAGTATGCTCTCATCACAGTTATAGTATTCTACTAGTATATGTCTTCCTAGTGTTTCAAATTTCATTTCAATCTCAACTCCTTTTACATATTTATATATACTATTCTATTTATCCAATAACACAATTTATTTTATAACGAGTATTGTATCTAAGTTTTTATCTTGCATATCAGTCAAATACGCATTACTCTCTTTTAAAAAAACAATGTACTCCATAATTTCTTTTGTTATTAACTCTCCTGGAGTAACAATTGGTATACCTGGTGGGTATGCCATTATTGATTCTCCACAAATTCTACCTATACATGACTTGATTTCTACACTTTCTTTAGATGCATAAAAAGCTTCTCGAGGATTAAGCTCAATAGTTGGATTTATTTGAATCATATTAAACTCATTTAACTTGGCTTCTTTTCTATAAGTTTTTTCAATTATAGAAAGAGCCTTAACCAATCTATCAATATCTGATTTATTAGTTCCAATAGATACAAGTGCTAAGATATTGTACAAATCTCCTAGTTCTACTTGAATTGAAAACTTTTTATACAACAAATCATACACTTCAAAGCCAGTTAAATTTAACCCTTTTACATTTATACATAATTTAGTTTCATCTATAAATTTAACACCTTTTCTTTTTAATATTTCGGTAGACAAAACATCTATTCCATCTATTTTATTTAATCTAGCTTTTGCGTATCTCGATAAATTTAATGCTTTTGATAATTGTTCTTCTCCATTTTCAACTAGGTTAACTCTCGCTCCATCTATACTTGCCATAAGCAAATAAGATGCAGATGTAGACTGTAACATATTGATTGACTGAAGTACTTTTTCAACTCTTATATTTTCTCTATTCAATAAAAGTGCTGAAGATTGTGTCAATGCTCCTCCAGTTTTATGTATACTTACAGCCACCATATCTGCTCCTAAACTTATTGCAGAAGGAGGTAAATCTAAATGAAATGGAAAATGAGCACCATGAGCTTCATCTACTAACACTAAAAGATTATTTTTATGGCATAATTCTATGATGCTCTCAAGGTCTGCACAAGCACCATAATAAGTTGGATTAAGTAAAAATAAAGCTTTTATATCGCAGCTTTTTTCTATTTCCTCTTTAACTTTCTCAATAGTAATATTTAAACTTATACCTAGTTGCTCATCAAATTCTGGTTGTATAAATACTGGTATTCCTCCACAAAGTATTAAAGCATTTATTACTGACTTATGAATATTTCTTGGGAGCAATACTTTTTCTCCTGGATTTATTACACTTAGAATCATTGCATGTATTGCTTGTGTAGTACCATTAGTTATAAAGAATGCTTCATCAGCCATGTATGCCTGCGCTAATAAATCTTGTGCATTTTTTATGACTCCAGTTGGATTAGATACATTATCCATAGTGGGTGATGAGTTTATATCCATTTTCATGAGATTTTCACCTAGATATTTATTTAATATATCTACACCTCTATTTTTCACATGTCCAGGTACATCAAAACAAGCTATATCTCTTTTTGAATATTCTTTTAATGATTCCAATAAGGGCGCACATTCATAGCTCAATTCAACTGCATTTGCGAACTCACTGTCCATGACTTTAAATTCATCTCCTCTCTATTTTAATATTTTTATTGTTTTTATTTATTATTTCTATTTTTTATTTTTACTTTTATTAAACTCATGATATTTATTATATTAACAAACAAGTCTTTTTACAAGTATTTTTTTATTTCACACCAAAAACCTATACCTTAGTATTATCAATATTTATAAACTTTCATTTTTTTTATTGTTTATATTAATTTTTTTATAAATTAGTATTTGTAAACTTTATCACTTTTAGTCAATTTCATATTTTTATTTTTTTCAAGTTTTACTAACGCTTTAAGTTTAATATTTTTAATTTGTATGTATTCTATTACTAAACTTTC
>NZ_JAGWCT010000178.1:0-4584 GCF_020657815.1 Clostridioides sp. ZZV15-6597
ATAAAAAACAGCTACTCTTTACTAAAGTAGCTGTTTTTTATTTTTAAATTCTTTTTTAATACTTTAATTTTATAAATCAAACATATAAATTTAAATTTCAACAGTTTAAAATCCACAATAAAAATTTTTATTATAATTAAAACTTATTATTATAGATTTTAAACTGTTTTTATTTTAATAAAACAGTTATATTTAACTGTAAAAATGTTTATTTTTTTAAAAACATTTTTATAGCTAAATATAACTGTTTTAATTTCAGTTTTTAAATACTATTTTTCAAAATTCAAGTTTGAACATATAAATCGAAAAAGGCATAGTTATTTTCAAACTATACCTTTCTCTGAAAACTTAAATTAAAGAATAAGGTTAATGGTAACCTCGTTATCTATTTTAGATAATAACATAGATAACAACATTATACTAGTATTTTAATTAAATTAATGAAATAATAAAAATCTTTAATATATATTATATCTAATAAAAAATATATAAATATATATCTAATACAGATATATATTTTAAAAGTATATAAATAATATATATCTATATTAGATATATATTATTTAGTTCTAAGGAGGTTTGAAATATGAAACAAGATAAATTTTATTCTACATTAAAAATAAGTGATTTTAAAAAGTACAATATATTTGACTCAAATTTTTATAGCCAACTCCCAGCAAAATGTATTTGTGGAGAAGATTTATTAATAACAAAAACCCTTTCAAAGATATATTGTGCTAATGAGTTTTGTATTTATAATTTAGCATATCGTTTAAAAGATTTATTATCTGATATTGGAGTAATATCCACTTTAAATGAATGCATAAATTTCTTCGAAGTTAATCGCACTAGAAATATTTACTTTATATTTAGTCACTTTAGAATAAACAACTTCTATTTAGAAAATAATCCTATTTTAGAAGATAGTTTTATAAACACAATAAATTCAAATAAAAAGCTTCATTTGGTTGATTTAATTAAACTTGGCCATGTCAGAGAACTAGAAGGTCTAGAAAGTAAATTATTCTGTGACTATAGTAGTTTAGATGATTTTTATAGTGATTTATATAATAAAAAAATATATTTGTTATATAAATTACTAGAAGTTGACATTAATAATACCTACTTAATAAATACTTATAAAAGCTTGTTGATATATAAAAGAGATTTTTTTGAAAGTTTACAATACATAACACTTTTGAAATAGGAGATATACTATGAAAAAAATATTTGAAATATCAAAAAAAGATATTAATGAGAAAGAAATTTTACCAGGTAGCATCTTTAGTAAAATATTATTATTTATAGTCTATACAATATCACTTGCCTCTATAATATTAATAAATTCATCAATAACTGAGATACCTTCATTGCAATTAAATAATAGTAAACTTAGTTTATTAATTCTTTTATCTGTAATGATATTCTATAGAAGTATATATTATTTGATATGGTTATTGCTCTTAGGGCTTATAATGACTATATTTAAACTTAATAACTCAAATATTTATAAATATTATACTTCTTTTACAATTACATTTTATATTTGTATGATTATTATCTATTTTTTTACCTTAAATTTAAAATAATTTTCAGAAAGGAGAATATTTATTATGATATTAAAAATTTACTTGAAATTTAATCTTAAAGATAGAAATTATGGTGATATAAAATGAATTTAAATACTTACAATAAATTGAAATCATTTATATCTAGTAGAAAAAATATACTCATATTGTTTACTTTACTTTTAATTTTTCTTTTTATAATGATTATAATTGTATTGAACAGCCTAAATAACAGAAAAAAAATAGATATTAACTCAAATAACTATAGAAATAATGTAAGAATAAAAATTAATAAAGATGATGAATTTCCTTATATGAATTTAGATGTTCTTAAATTAAAAAAGAAAAATAAAGATATAATTGGTTGGTTAAGAGTTCCATCAGTTAATATAGATATCCCAGTCCCACAGACTAATAATAATGAATTTTATCTTACTCATGATATAGATAAAAAAAATAATGATGCTGGATGGGTGTTCTTAGATACAAGAAATAAGTTAGATTATATTGACATGAATACTGTGTTTTATGGTCACAATCTAAAAAATAGGCAATTTGGGCTTTTAAAACAACTTTTAAAGGAAAATGTGCATAGTAAAAAAAATGCTGATTTAATTCAATTTACAACAATTGATAAACAAATGATATTTAAAATTTGCTCTGTATATATTACTAATGATAATAATTGGAGCTATACTGAAATAGATTTTGAAAATGATAATAGAAAAGCTTTATTTATGAAAAGTATACAAGAAAAAAATATTATAAAAAACTTTGATAGAAATAGACTTTCATCTGGAGATAAAATAATAACTCTTTCTACTTGTTTTGGTAATTTAGGTACAAACAAAAGATTAGTTGTACATGCTAAACTTCTGAGTATAAAAGATGTAAATATAAGGTAAGTATAAGCTTTTTTCTATAAATTTTATTCAATATATTATTAAAACATATATATAAATACAAATTATATACAGAATAATAAAAATAACAATATATATAAAGATATATATAACAATATATATCTTTATATATATTGTTATTTTTATTTTAAATTTATTAATATTTCAAAGGAAGGTGAATAAATAATGGCTACAAATGAAACAAAAATAAGTGTAACAGAAATAATAGTAAATAGAATTATTGAAAAGATTGAAAAAGAAAAACAATTGCCTTGGCAAAAACCATTTTTATTTCCCAGTTTAAACTGGTACACAAAAACTGAATATAGAGGCATAAATAAACTTCTTTTATATGGTGGTGAATATATTTCTGCAAGTCAATTAAAAAAATATAATGCAAAAAATAAAATAAATTATTGGTTTGATAAAGGCACTCCATATGAAATTGTATTTTATTTCTCATATACAGATAGAGCTTTAAATCAAAATGAGATAAAAGAATATAAACTTAAAGGTCAAAAAGCTTTTAAATTTACTATAGTAAAAAAAGATGATACTTATTTCGAAAGAAAATGGTTTAAAAAATATTCTAGAGTTTATGATATTAAATATATTCATGATGATAAAGGTAATACATTAACTCCATTATTAGGAGCACAAGTTATAGATGTGCATACAAACCCAAATGAAATAGTATATAATTACATAAGTCAACAAAATATTAAAATTTTAAATCAAGGTAATAACGCTTACTACATATTAGGAAAAGATACAGTAGTTATTCCTCATTTGAACCATTTTAAATCTGATGAATATTACTATAGAACATTATTTCATGAGCTAATTCATTCAACTGGAGAGCCTTATAGATTAGATAGAAAAACTATAGTTGAATATAATAAAGATGTAGCTATTAGGTCTAAAGAAGAACTTGTTGCTGAAATGGGTAGCTTATTATTAGCTTCTGAAGCTGGATTTAAAGAAGGCACTGCTGCTGAAGCTAATTCCGATAACTATTTATTATCTTGGCTAGAATGGATAAATAATAATAAGAAAGATATTATATCTTGTATGACACAAGCTGAAAGAGCTAAAAATTTTATCTTAGGAAAAGATTTAGATTCATATAACTCTGATTTAAGTTCAAAAAAAATAAAGTAACTAAATATAATATTATAACTTGTCTAGATAGACAAGATATATTTGTATATCAAAGTTCTTAATTTTAAATACTTTTTTATAGTTTTTTTCCTAAAATACCTTAAAAAGTTTCCTATTATTTATTTTTTATGTATTAAAGTACATTCATTTTAAAATTCAAATTGTTTTTTCAAAAAAAAAGTTGTAAAATATATTTATAAGAAAAAAGTGTAAGAAGGGGGAGACTACATGATTACTTTTTCTGCTAATCCAAACCCTTATGGGGCTATTTTAAATTTAAACTTAAGCTCTTTACCAAAGACAAAATATGGTGAAGAATGGTTCCATGACCTTTGGATTAAATGTTGTAAGCATCCTTCTATGTTTAAAGAAGGGGTAAATCCAGATAATTGGGGATATAAGTGTGATAGCAATACAAAGATTAGTCTTAGTAAAAAAGAAGTTCCAATCATTAAATCAGATGAAAATTCTGATTCAAATAACAATAGATGTGTTGGTGTAATTGATACAATATTAGGGGAAATAGATAATAATCTAGATAAAGTACTTGAAGAGTCATCTTTTCAATCTGAAATATCTAAATTTTTAGAAATTAGAGATAGGTTAATGATTACTGATGATATAGATTTATTCTATATAGTAAAAAAAGCATTAGCTTTCAATTCTGTAGCATTAGATAAATTAAAATATATTTCTAATAAGTACAGTCTAGAAAATACATTGAAAGAGATTTTAGTTCCAAAGTGCTTTGAGCTTCTCTGTAAATCAATTGAGAATACATCCTGCTTTGCTTAATTAACTTGTACAATAATACTAAATATATACTTCTAAATAAATAACTAATGAAACTATAAATCATGTTGAAATAAAAAATATAATTGATTAGGACTTATTACTTTATTAAAAACAAGTTATTTTATAATAATACAAAGTAATTATTTAATATATAATAA
>NZ_JAGWCT010000179.1:0-4507 GCF_020657815.1 Clostridioides sp. ZZV15-6597
CTATAGTATAGAGGATGGGTTACTCTTATTTCAATCAACAATTTTATATATTATATAGATATTAGGAGTGTGAAGTATGAAAAGGTTTTTTGTATTAGTTTTAGGATGTGTTTTTGCTTTAGGTATACTTTCTGGTTGTAGTAAAAAAGAGTCTAAGCCTATAGACACAAGCAAAAAGAATAGTGAATGGTTCTCTAATCTAGAAACAAAAGATGTAGATGGAAATAAGGTAACAAAGGAGGTGTTTTCAAGTAAAGACCTTACACTTATTAATGTTTGGACTACTTGGTGTGGTCCATGTGTAGGTGAAATGCCAGAACTTGAAGCTTTATCAAAAGAATATGAAAGTAATAATTCAAATGTAGCTATAAAGGGATTAGTTGTAGAAGTTGATGGAGCTGATATGAAAACTGGTCTTTCAGATAAAGAGAGAGACTTAGTTAAAGATATTATGAAAAAATCAAATGCTACCTATCAACAATTAACAGTATCTGAAGGTTTGAAAAAGACTGATTTTAAAAGAATTATAGAGTTTCCAACAACTTATTTTGTAGACAAGAACGGAAAATTTGTAGGTGATAAAGTTGCAGGTGCAAATAGCAAAGAAGAATGGAAAAAAATTATAGACGAAAGATTAAAGATGGTAAAAAGTAATGAGTAACTTTATTAAAGAAAATAAAAAAGGTATTTCTATTATTGTAATTGGTATTTCATTTATTGTATTGGGCGTATATCGTGGAGAAGCAAATGTAGTATTAACTAAGGCAATTATGATTTGCCTTGAATGTATTGGTATTGGTTAGGAGAGCAATTATGAAGTTATTATCAAAAATAAACAATAATATAAGACTTATTACTCAGGTTGCATTTACAGCATTAACAAATGGATATATAAATGGTTTTTTGCAAGGGACTATTTATGGTGGAGAAAGCAAAAACTTGTGTGTACCTGGATTAAATTGTTATTCTTGTCCAGGGGCACTAGGTGCATGTCCGATAGGTTCACTACAAGCCGTTTTATCAAGTAGGGATTATAAATTTTCATTTTATGTTGTGGGTTTTTTAATGGCATTTGGAGCTTTTTTTGGACGTTTTATTTGTGGATGGCTTTGTCCTTTTGGACTTACTCAAGATTTATTATATAAAATACCATTTCCATTAAAAGTAAAAAAAGTTTATGGTGATAAATATTTAAAATATCTAAAATACATAGTTTTAATAGTTTTTGTAATTATTTTACCAATTACTATTGTAAATGTAGCAGGTGGTGGGAATCCTTGGTTTTGTAAGTGGATTTGTCCTTCAGGAACACTATTAGGTGGGGTACCTCTTATTTTAGAAAATGAAAGTTTAAAAGAATCCATAGGATTCTTATTTAGCTGGAAATTAAGTATTTTGATATTGATTTTATTAATGTCAATAATGATTTATAGACCATTTTGTAGGTACTTATGTCCCTTAGGTGCAATTTATAGTTTTTTTAATCCTATTTCAATATATAGATTTAAAATTGATAAAGATAAATGTACAAATTGCACAGCATGTCAGGCAAAATGTAAACTTGATATTCCAATATATGAAGATGTAAATAGTTTAGAATGTATTAGATGTGGTGATTGTATAAAAGCTTGCCCTCAAAATGCAATTACTACAACTTTTTCAAAGAATATAAAGGATAAATCAATATTTTAAAAAAATGTAAGGAGAAATAATTTAATGAAGAAAATTACTATATGTATTATAATGTTTGCAATCTCAGTATTAGTATTAACTGGGTGTAATAATGACAATAAAATAAAAAGTGAAGTAGATAATATGTTTAATGCAATAAAGACTCAAGATTCTGATAAAGTAGATAAATATTTTCCAGAATCAGGGTTAGGTAGTTTTATATATAGCGACAAAGAAGGATTTAAAATGTACTCTAAAAATATGTCTTGGAAAATTGAAAATATAAAGAAAAAAGACGATAAAGTTATTGTAGATTTAAAAGTCAATAATACAGATATGGTTTCTATATTAAAAAAGAATCCTCCTAAACTAGGAGAAATGATGCCTAATCCAACTATGAAGGATATTGATTCTGCAAATAAAAAAGAGTTTACAATCGCTTTAGAAGTCGTTAAGTCTGGGGATAATTATATATGTAAAGCTAGTCCTGAGTTTGCAATGAAACTTTTAAATGTAATCACTGGAGGAGGTACAGATTATCTAGCTGAATATAATAAAGATTATTTTAAAAAACTTGATGGAGAACAAAAAAATTAAATTTCTAGATAAAATATACTCAATAATTTATTAAAATTATGGTCAATATGTAGATGTTTATTATGTAAAAGTTGTTTCTTATAAAAATAAAGATGCTAATAAAGAACATGATTGGCAATATAAATATTTACTTGAATTATATAAAAATCAAAACAATTAAATATGTAATATAAATAACATAATAAAAGTGGCACTTATTAAGTGCCACTTTTATTATGTTATTTATATTTATTTATCAGAGTTTATGCAGTTTTTTTTATATGTTATAAATAGATTGTATTGGTTTAAAAAATTAAGTGTTATAGTAATTATAAGTTTTAGATTTTAAGTTTTAGGCTTGATATATGGTATAAAGGATGGTTCATATATTTTTCATAATTAGAACGAAGAATAAATTTATGTGTAGCTATGCATATTTGTTCTCCAGTATCATTGTTTAATTCAATTCCTAATTCTTTACTCGCTTCTTTAGGAAATCCAATATGACCTTCATTTTTAATTGTATTAATAACTTTTTGAATGTTCATCATTTCATTATCTTGAATAGATATATCAGGTCGCTCTTGATAATTATCACTTACTAATTCAGGATATAGTGCTAACATATTTGATGTTTCAATCCAGCCTGCGTGAAAATCGTTTGGAAATAATTTGATTTTTTCTTCAACAGAATTAGAAAGTTTTTTCAAAACTCTTTTTTGCTCATAATTAAAAATTGAGCCCATAGGTGCAATGGAAATTATACCATATTCTTTGTTGATTGATTCACAGGCTTGTTCTACAGCGATTGTATGTAATGGGTCAGCATGAGCAGATATAACAATGATATTTTTAACACCCCATTTAACTATATTCTCTAATGTACTATAAATTATTTTATAAATTAATTCACGGCTAACATGAATATTACCTGGGAAAGTTCCCATATCTGCAAATCCCAAAGGTATTATAGGAAGTTTTCCATAACAATAACTAGGTAAAATTGAGTCTAGTTTATCAATTGCAAGGTTAATCCACTCATCTGTTTCATAAATATCCACTCCTATTGGTAAATGTCTACCATGTTCCTCAATTGGAGCTATACCAACAAATACTACTAGTTTTTCTTTGTCTAAATTTAAAATATCTTCCCATGAAAGAGTAAGTAAGTTATAATTCATAGTCTTGAACCTCCTGAAAATTTATTTTATTAGTGATGCTATTTTTTATAGGCATAATAATTGATATTAATATGTATATATACTACTTTATATAAATAGTACTATATATGCATAATGATGTCAAGAAAGAAATAATTTTGTTTTTCAAAGTAATGACGATTTTTTAATAATTGTTAAACAAAAAAAGTAGTAGATATTTTGATTATTAAGGTAAATAGTATGTAAGAAAATTGGAATATAGAAAATTTAAGGATAAGGTAAAAGTGATAGAGAGAAAATTCCATATAGAATTTTCTCTCTATCACGTATGTAAGTAGACTATGTAACATTATTTTATTATTTATGTAATTATTTTTGTTTACAGATGTATTTTATAGACCAAGATTTTCTCCAACTAATATTACTTTTATCTTATTTGCTGGACGACTAATCCTTGTAGTTACCATATATGCACAAATACTTTCAGGACTTGTACAACCTATACAACTACCATTAATATAGCAAGGAGTATTAACATCTTGAAAACGCTGTACAACTGCTGGTGCAGCAATTGTTCTAGCTCTTTGTATTGCATCATCAATATTTTTTACAATCTTATTCATGCCAGCAACAACTATAACATTTTTTGGTCCAAAAATCATTGCAGCTACTCGATTTCCATTTCCATCAATATTAAAAAGCTGACCATCCTCACTAATAGCATTACTACTCATTAAAAAAGTATCACATAAAAGTGCTTGACGCATAATTTCTGTTCTTTCTTCTGGGCTTTTTGCCAAATCTCTATCAATAACTTCATATCCTTTATTTTTAACAGCAATTTGCACTCCCATTTCCTTAAGCGTTTCAGAACCTCCCCATGAGACTGTGTGATTTTGAGGAATTAAATCTAAGATTTGTTGTAAAGCATCGTTTTTGGTTTTACAATAATAAGCATCAAAATAGCGTTTTTTAAGAGCTTTAACTATGTTTGGACCTAACTTATCATAACGTTTTTCTAATGGTGTTTGTCTTATCATACTAAAATCACTCCTGTATTTAAATTTTAAGGTTGTAACTATGTCTCTTATACACATTCT
>NZ_JAGWCT010000180.1:0-4478 GCF_020657815.1 Clostridioides sp. ZZV15-6597
AAGTAATATCATTATTTTAATGGTAAAACAATATATAATAAATTAAATCCTATGACAAGGAAGAGTAGTTAAATTTAGGTTCAATATAGAGAGCTAAGGATGGTGGAATCTTGGCAAGAAAAAATTTGATGAATGGGCCTTAGAGGAGTAAATCAAAATCATATTTTTGAGAGTAGACTTTATCGTCAGTCGCACGTTATAGCGAATAGGGTATGTAAGTACCTGATAATGAGATATATAAAAATTGAGTTTTATATTAAATTTTTATATAATTTAGGTGGCAACGCGGATAATCTCCGTCCTATTAATTTAGGACGGAGTTTTTTTATTTTACGAAAAATTCGATATGTAGAAGGTGGTGAAATAGATGTTATGAATTTCTAAAGCTAAAGAGGATGATTTAGAAGACTGGCAAAAAAATAAATTAAAAATTAAAAAATTAGGAGGAAATACAGAAATGAAAACAAATACAAAAAAACTAACTTTAAATGCAATACTTTTAGCAATAGGATTACTAATACATCAAATTACACCTGCTATAGGATTACCAATGAAACCAGATATACCACTAACAATGTTATTTGTAATATTAGTTTTAAATAGAGATGACTATAAAACTTGCTTAATAGCAGGAATAGTAACAGGTATATTTACAGCACTTACATCAAGTTTCCCAGGAGGTCAAGTTCCTAATATAATAGATAAAACTCTTACAGCAAATATAGTATTTTTATTAATATATGTTAGCTATAGAATGCCTTTTATAAAAAACTTATCTAAAAAAACACAGGATACTATAGTAGTTTCAATTATAATGCCAATAGGAACACTTGTGAGTGGAGCAATCTTTTTGTTAGCTGCTCAAGCTATAGTCGGTCTTCCAGGAGCTTCTTTTACAGCTTTATTCTTAACAATAGTATTACCAACTGTTTTAATAAATTTAGTTGCAGGAATATTTTTATTCAAGATTGTTAATTTATCAATAAGAAGGGTTAGTTACCAAAGTTAAAATTTGATTAGATATATGATTTATAATATTTTATTTAAAATCTATTTGATATGATAAAAAGTTTATTTTATAAAGACATTATGATTATTTCATTTTCTTAAATAAGATTAATTTAATATACTTGTATAGTATAAACTGAGTACATTATTAGATATCAATAGAAATATATTTTGTAGAATTGTAAATGGATTGATTTAAAATCTATTTTTATATAAAAGTAAAGTATAATAAAAGACAGCATTGAGCTGTCTTTTATTATACTTAAAACTTTAATAATACCTTTAAAAGATTTTTCTTATTTGATATAATTAAGGTTATGTGTAATATAAGAAATTAACTAGGAGGAATAGACGTGAGCAAAAGAAAACAAGTAACAATACCTATAGAGAAAATACAAGAACAAGATAAATATATAGAACAAATACACAGACAAAATGAAGAATACTTCAACAGAACAGGAAAGAGAAAACTCGTGTTTACTCAAACCTTTGGATGTCAAATGAATGAACATGATTCAGAAAAACTTTGTTCAATGTTAGAAGAAATGGGATACCAAATGTCAATGATAGTTGAAGAAAGTGATCTAATAATATATAACACATGTGCAGTAAGAGAAAATGCAGAGCTAAAAGTGTATGGAAATTTAGGTCAGTTAAAGCATCTAAAAGGAAAAAATCCAAACATGAAAATAGCTGTGTGTGGATGTATGATGCAACAACCACATGTTGTAGAAGAATTAAGAAAAAAATACAAACATGTAGACCTTGTATTTGGAACACATAATCTATATAAATTTCCACAATTACTTACAGAATCAATAAATTCTGACAAGATGTTAGTAGATGTATGGGATGTAGATGGAGAAGTAATAGAAGGTCTTAGAAGTAATAGAAAATTTGAATTAAAAGCATTTGTAAATATAATGTATGGATGCAATAATTTCTGTACCTATTGTATAGTTCCATATACAAGAGGAAGAGAAAGAAGTAGAACACCTGAAGATATAATTAACGAGATAAAAGAGCTTGTTTCAAATGGAACAAAAGAAATAACTTTGCTTGGACAAAATGTAGACTCGTATGGAAAAACACTTGAAAATCCAGTTGCATTCTCAGAACTTTTAAGAAAAGTTAATGATATAGAAGGAATTGAAAGAGTTAGATTTATGACATCTCATCCTAAAGACATATCTGATGAGGTGATATATGCAATTAGAGATTGTGACAAGGTGTGTGAATTTTTACATTTACCAATACAATGTGGAAGTAGTAGTCTTCTAAAAAAAATGAATAGACATTATACAAAGGAATATTATCTAGAAATAATAGAAAAGGCTAAAAAAGAAGTTCCAGATATTGCTTTTTCAACAGACTTAATGATAGGTTTTCCAGGAGAAACAGAAGAAGATTTAGAAGATACTCTAGATGTGGTTGAAAAAGTTAGATATGATTCAGCATTTACATTTATTTATTCTAAGAGACAGGGAACTCCTGCTGCTAAAATGGAAAATCAGATACCAGAAGAAATAAAACATGAAAGATTTAATAGAGTATTAGAAGCAGTAAATAGAATCTCAGCAGAGATAAATGATGAATATAAAAATAGAGTAGTTGAAGTTTTGGTCGAAGGAAGAAGCAAAAATAATGAAAATAAATTTGCTGGTAGAACTAGACAAAATAAACTTGTAAATTTTGAAGGTGGAAGTGATGATTTAATTGGAAAATTAGTTATGGTTAAAATCACTGAACCTAGAACATTTTCATTGAATGGTGTACTAGTAAATGATTAATACTGTATAAAATAATAAAATTATGTAAACCAATTGAAATAGATGTACTATAAAACAAAATATATTAAATTTTTTAATTTTAAGAACATATCATATATATTATGCTAATTTCAGTTTCTATTATAAATAAAAATAAATTTGATATAGGATGTAAATTAATTGTACATCTATTTTTTATTCTATTTTATCAAAGCTTACCTAACTATATTTAGTATTTCTTTATATATACTAAAATATTATATAATAGACTATGGGCATGCAGGAAAGGCAACTATACCATTATAAGTTTATATATGTTATTTTTTATAGAGCTTTTTAAATGCTAAAATATCTAATAGACATAAAAAAGCAGTCAATCTTTCACAATTAACTGCTACTTACTAATTTTTATTTTTTACATTTCTTATTAGAGTAATAGATGTTGAAAAGAACACTAGCAAGTATAACTATTATGAATATTACAGCAAATGGAAGCATTTTTTTTTCATCCATTTGTCCACTCTCTATTCTATATCCCAAAAATGACATGATAAATAACATTATAGATACAATAAAAGTAACAATACTAGAACTTCTACATAGTTTTTTTACATCATATCGAGCTTTTTCTTTATCACTCATAGTATTATAACCTGCTAATAACATACTTGCTTTTCCATTAAATAGCAATATACTTAAAATGAAAGAGGCAATTGCAATTATAACTGTGAATCCTACTGCAAACATTATAAGCACCTCCATATACTCTGATTTATCAGTTTACTTGTTTATTAATATTTTACCATAAACATACATTAAAATCATTTATTTCATATCTTAATCTTATTAGATATATTATCATACTATAATTTATTTATAGTGTGATATTAATAAATAGTGCTTAGCTTGAAATTGTATCAAAAATTGTGTAATAATAATTGAACAATAATCAAGTATAAAATATAATTTCATATCTTTTTTAGAATTTTAAATTTAGAAAATTTTAAAAACTTCGTATATAAAAATTTGAGTATTTGAATACAAGTATTATTCTGATAAGAAATTTAAAAAATTTTCTAATATCTTTGCTGTTATTCCCCAAATTACATAATCTTTATATTTATAAAATAGAACAGGATAACTTCCACTTTCAAATTTATAATCTTTTTGATTTGGAATTGAACCATATGGAAGATTTTCATCAGGAAAAACTTTGACTGTATTATTATAGGTATTTGGAGGATTTTCTAAAAGATATTTTATAGGTACCAAAAAAGTATGGTCAACTTCACCCTTATTTATATTTAAATTATTGATGTTCTTTATATATCCTAAATAGGGATGTATTATAAATTTTACAGGCGTTATAAGTAAGTCAAGACTTGCTATAACTTCTATATTGTCATTAAAAGTTCCAAGTTCCTCACATGTCTCTCTAATAACGGCTTCATAAGGAGTTTCGTTAGACTCTATTTTTCCACCTGGAAAAGAAATTTCATTGGGTTGATGCTTTAAATTTTTTGAGCGAACTTCAAATAATATATGATGTATGTTATTTATTTCTACTATTGGAATTAATACAGATGCTCTTTTCATATTTTCATAACCGTTTATATATGGTTTGTAATCTTTAAATTTATTTTTAATATTGTTTATCATTTTTTCCCTTTCTCTATTATACACTTACCCCTGCCAACAATT